>JAAYAV010000296.1 GCA_012719195.1 Anaerolineae bacterium
CGCACCCTATGTCTCGCCTGCTTCAGGGCGACGTGGGCTCCGGCAAAACGGTTGTGGCGCTGGCGGCCATGCTTATGGCCGCGGAAGCAGGCAAGCAGGCGGCTCTGATGGCGCCGACCGAGCTCCTCGCCGAGCAGCACCACCGGAGCATCTCCCGTCTGCTGCGACAGGCGGAGGGGGCTCCCTTCCGGGCCGGTCGCTTGGCTCTCCTCTTGGGGCGCTTGCCCGCCGGCGAGAAAGCGGCGGCCCAGGAGGCCATCGCTGGCGGACAGGCCAGCCTTGTCATCGGCACCCACGCCCTCATTCAGGAAGCGGTCAGCTTCAACGATCTTGGGCTGGTGGTGGTGGACGAGCAGCACCGCTTCGGCGTGCAGCAGCGGGCCGAACTGGTGGCCAAGGGCCGTCACCCTCACCTATTCGCCATGAGCGCCACCCCCATCCCGCGCACCCTCGCCCTCACCCGCTACGGCGACATGGACGTGACCGTCCTGGACGAGCTACCCCCGGGACGCCAAGTCATCCGTACCGTCTGGCGCCGCGACGACAGCCGGGAGCCGGTCTACGACTATCTTCGCGCTCAAGCAAGAGAAGGTCGGCAGGCCTTCATCGTCTGCCCAGTCATCGAAGGCTCGGAATCCGAGGACTCCCGGGCGGCCGTCGACGAGTACAACCGGCTGCGGACGAAGGTCTTCCCCGATCTCCGCCTCGGACTGCTGCATGGCCAGCTCCCTTCCGAAGAGAAGGACGAGGTGATGCAGCGCTTCGCACGCGGGGAGATCGACATCCTGGTGTCCACCTCGGTGGTGGAGGTGGGCATAGACGTACCCAACGCCACCGTCATGCTCATCGAGCAGGCGCACCGCTTTGGCCTGGCGCAACTGCACCAGTTCCGTGGCCGCGTGGGACGCGGGGAGCACCGCTCCTTCTGCATACTAATGTCCAGCGAGGCCAGTGAGATCGGTGCCCGTCGTCTCAAGGCCATCGAGCAGGAGACGGATGGATTCCGGCTGGCGGAGATAGACCTCGAGCTGCGGGGGCCGGGCGAGTTCCTGGGCACGAGACAAAGCGGATTGCCCACTCTCACCATCGCGCGGCTGAGCGATCTTCACACCGCCGACCTTGCCCGGAGAGCCGCCGAGTTGATCCTCGAGCGTGACCCGGAGCTGACTGCGCCACCGACACAGGCCCTTGCCGCCGAGTTGCACCGGTTCTGGGACCGGCCAACCCTCACAGCCTAAACGGAGCATACGCTTGGCGATAGCCATCTATCCCGGTACGTTCGATCCCATACACCACGGTCACCTCGACATCGCGCGGAGAGCGGCGTGTCTCTTCGACAAACTGGTGATCGGCGTGTACGATACGCCGAACAAGGCCGTGCTGTTCACCACGGAGGAGAGAGTTCGCTTTTTCCGTGCGGCTGTAGGTGACAGCGCCAGTACCATGGTGGTACCCTACTCGGGCCTGACGGTGGAATTCGCCCGAGCCCAGGGCGCCAGCGTCATTGTCAGGGGGCTAAGAGTCACGTACGACTTCGAGTACGAGTACCAGATGGCCCTAACCAACCGGAAGCTTGCGCCGGCGATAGACACGGTCTGCCTGATGACCAGCTTGGAGCACGCCTTCCTCAGCTCGACCATCGTCAAGGACGTGGCTCGAGCTGGGGGGAACATCCAGTGCATGGTTCCCGAACCGGTCGCGGCCGCTCTGAGCGAGCGATTCGCTTCGGCTCCGAAGACACCCCTCAATGGCCCGGAGGGCTGAGCAGATGGATATTATCCAACTGGTTGACCGCCTGGAGTCTCTCCTGAACCGTAGCCGACGGCTACCGCTAACGTCGGGCGTAGTCGTCAATGAGGAGGAATTCCTCGAGATCATAGACCAGTTGCGTGTCGCCGTCCCCGAAGAGATCAAGGCCGCCCGACGGATGCAGCAGGATCGCAGCCGCGTCCTTTCCGAAGCACAGGAAGAGGCGCAAGGTCTGCTGGAGGAAGCCCGCAAGCAAGTGGCGGTCTTGGTCGATCAGGACGCCGTCGTGCGTAACGCGCGCGCCCACGCTGAGCGAATCATTCAGCAGGCCGAGCAGCAGGCCCAGGATATGCAGCACGGGGCCGACGAGTACGCCGTCCAGGTACTTCGGAACCTGGACCAGCACCTCTCCAACGTTCATGCCGAGGTCCGCAACGGCCTAGTCAGCATCGGCGGTAGCCCGACCGACTCGGATCAGGTGTAGGCGCAGCCCAGCCCTTCGTCACCAGTGCCGCCGGCCGTGCCGGCGGCACTGTTCCGCCAGGCCGCGTTTTGCGGCCGCGCGCGCGCGAATGCTATCATGCCTGGTTGGAGGGCGTGATGCAGTACAATGTCGCTGAGCTCCTCAAGGGTCCGGCCGGCGCAACCAGGCAGTTCGAGATCGCCGAGGAACCGGAGTTTGCCCTGGAGGCCGCGCGCATGTTGGGCCCTCTCAGCGGCTCGGTCCGTATCATGCGCACTCAGGACGGCGTCCTCGCCGAGGTTCAGGTCAGTGTGTCCATAGAAGCCCAGTGCTCGCGTTGCCTGCGCAGCGTGCCCACCGACCTCGAGGTCCGGTTCGCGGACGAGTATCGCCCCACCATCGACATCCGCACTGGTTTCCGCATCTGGCCGCTGCCCGGTGAGGAACCGGATGAGGAATTGGTGATCGGTGACGACCACGTCCTCAGGCTGGACGAGGCCGTGCGCCAGGAGCTGGAGGCGGCGGTGCCGGTACAGATGCTCTGCCGCGAGGCCTGCGCCGGGCTCTGCCCGCGCTGCGGCCAAGACCTCAACGAAGGCTCGTGCCAGTGCGAACCGGAGCAGGATGCCCGTTGGCAAGCCCTGCGGGATGCTCTGGGCCAAGCCGCGACTGATTAGGACCCAAGGTGTTATAGGAGAGAGCATGGGAGCTGTACCGAAACGGAAGATCTCGAAGGGACGTAGGGACCGGCGTCGCGCGCACGATGGTCTGTCGCGGCTCCATCTCATGCGTTGTCCACAATGCGGCAGGCCGCGCCTTCCGCACCACGTCTGCCCTTCCTGCGGCACTTATAGGGGTCGCGAAGTGGTAGACATGGGGGAGAGCTAGTTCGCGGCCGAGAACATCGGACCGAGACTAACCGGCCGTGCGCCCGTCGCACGGCCTTCGCTTTCCCCCCTTCGGGCATCGCTCCCCACCGCAGGAGGTAAGATGATCACCACCCCGTTGTGCGACCTGTTGGACATCAAGTACCCAATCGTGCAGGGAGGTATGGCCTGGATCGCCACCGCCGAACTGGCGGCGGCCGTCTCCAATGCCGGCGGCCTCGGCGTGATCGGTGGCGGAGACTGCCCCCCGGACTACGTCCGCAGCCAGGTCCGGCTCGCCAAGCAACTCACCGACAAGCGCTTCGGCGTCAACATCCCTCTGTTCTCGCCTCACGTGCCGGCGGTTCTGGATGTCTGCATCGAGGAAGGGGTGAAGGTCATCATGACCGGTGCCGGCAACCCCGGCCCATATGTCAGCCGTCTGAAGAGCGAAGGAATCGTGGTCATACCGGTGATCGCCTCGGTGGCGCTGGCCAAGCGCCTGGAGCGCTCCGGTGTCGATGCGCTGGTGGCCGAGGGGACCGAGTCCGGCGGTCATGTCGGCGATGTAGGCACCATGCCCCTCGTGCCCCAGGTTGTGGACGCGGTCAAGGTACCGGTCATTGCCGCCGGTGGGATCGCTGATGGACGGGGGCTAGTGGCTTCCCTGGCGCTGGGCGCCCAGGGGATTCAGATGGGCACCCGCTTCGTCTGCACCACCGAATGCACCGCCCACGACAACTACAAGCAGCGCATCGTCCGCGCTGGAGACCGGTCCACCATGACCACCGGTCATTCCCTGGGGCACCCTGTCCGTGCCATCAAGAACCAGATGACGCACGAGTTCGCCGAGCTGGAACGCAGCGGCTGCACTGAAGAAGAGGCGATCAGCTTCGGTACCGGTCGCCTGCGCCGGGCGGCAATCGATGGTGACATTGACACCGGCTCTGTCATGAGCGGGCAGTCCTGCGGCCTCATCGGCGACGTGGTCTCCTGCAGCGAGGCCGTGCAGCGCATCATGGCCGAGGCCGAGGAATGCCTGGGCGGACTCTGCCGCCTCCTTTCCGGCCGGGCCGAGTGATGCCCACCAGTGGCGTAGGCCTGATCTTCCCCGGTCAGGGCACCCAGTTCGTCGGGATGGGCGCCGACTTGCATCGCCGCTACCCAGAGGCGCGTGACGTCTTTGCCGAGGCGGATGAAGCCCTCGGCTACTCTCTCTCGACGCTGTGCTTCGATGGCCCCGATGAGGAGCTGCAGCAGGGCAAGCACACGCAGCCCGCAATCGTCGCCGTCAGCACGGCCATCTGGCGCGTTCTGGCAGCGCGCCTGGACGTGAGTCCCATCGCAGCCGCCGGCCACAGCCTGGGCGAGTACAGCGCTCTGGTGGCAGCTGAGGCGCTCTCACTGGCCGACGCCCTCCCCCTCGTGGCGGCCCGGGCTCGCTGCATGGAGGCGGCCGCCGGAGAAGCGGCAGGCATGCTCGCGCTTCTCGGCCTGGATCGCGACGCCGCCGACGCCCTCTGCCGAGAGGCGGCCACTGCCACCGGCGGGTACGCCGCCATCGCGAACCACAACTGTCCCGGTCAGCTGGTGGTAGCTGGGCACGCTAGAGCGCTAGATCGGGTGCAGGAGCTGGCGCGAGACCGAGGCGCCCGCCGAGCGGTGCGGCTGGTCGTCACGGTGGCGTCACACACCCCCCTGCTGCAGCCGGCCTGCGACGCCTTCGCCCCCCGTGTGGCAGCCGTCCCCATCTCGAACCCTAGGTTCCCCGTGATCGGCAACGCCCGTATCCGTCCGCTCGTCACCGCTGCCGACGTCCGGGCCGAGTTGCCCGCGCAGCTCGTACAGCCGGTGGACTGGCCCGCCACCGTGTCCGCACTGGCAGAGTCCGGTGCGGCCCGCCTGTGGGAACTAGGGCCGAAGTCAGTACTGGCCGGGCTGAACAAGCGAATCGATGGAGCACCGCCTGTGGTGGCCCTCACCACCGCCAAAGAGGTCGACGTTCTCCTTAGCCAAGTGGAGGTCCGTGCATGAGCCAGTCCGACTTCGAGGGAAAGGTAGCCCTGATCACCGGCGGGTCTCGCGGCATCGGACGCCAGACGGCCCTGGACCTGGCCGCTCGCGGCGCCGACGTGGTCGTGAACTACCGCGGGAACGAGGCGGCCGCGCAGGAGGTGGTGGCCGCGGTCGAGGCGGCGGGACGGCGGTCCCTAGCACTGCAGGCCGACGTCTCGGACTTCTCCGCCGCCACCGATATGGTCAACACCGCCGTTTCGGCCATGGGACGGCTGGACATCCTGGTCAACAACGCCGGAGTCACACGGGACACTCTACTGCTCCGCCTCAGCGAGACCGACTGGGACCTGGTACTGGACACGGTCCTGAAGGGGACCTGTGCCTGCAGTAAGGCCGCCCTCCGCCCCATGATGCGGCAGCGGTACGGTCGCATCATCAACATCGGCTCCGTGGCCGGCCTGGGCGGCAACCCGGGCCAGACCAACTACAGTGCCGCCAAGGCCGGGCTGGTCGGCTTCACCAAGTCCCTTGCCAAGGAAGTGGGGTCCCGCAGCATCACCGTCAACATGGTTGCGCCCGGCTTCGTCGAGACGGAGATGACGGCGAACCTACCGCCGGAACTCGTGGCCGAGGCCCTCCGCGGCACTCCGCTCGGGCGCCTCGGGCAGCCGGCAGACATCTCGGCGGCCATCGTCTTCCTTGCCTCCGAGCCAGCCGGATTCATCACCGGCCAGGTCCTGAGTGTTGACGGTGGTCTGCTGATGCATTAGCATCTCGGCAATGGAGGGAGCCGTTGCCGACCCAGACCGACCGAATCGTAGTCCATCCTCGGGTGGTTGCCACCATAGCCGCCCTGACCGCCCTCTCCGTGCCGGGCGTCGCCCGCATGGACGAGAGCGGGCTTGAGCGTGTCCTTCGATGCGTTCGCGGTCGCCGAGCGCCGGGCGTCGAGCTGCACCTGGATGGCAACAGCGTCGCCATCGACCTGCGCCTAGTCGTCAGCGCCGGCTTCAGCCTGCTTGAGGTCAGCCGTCGCGTCCAGGCGGCCGTGTCGCGCGCCATTACCGAGATGACCGACATGCAGGTGCGCCAGGTCAACGTCCAGATCGAGGGGGTTCGAGGCGCGACCTACGCCTGACCCATATGAAGCCACGAAGGATCGCCCGTAACCTGGCACTAGAAGTGCTGTACGAGTCGGAGGTCGCTCATCGCGAGCCTTTGGCGGTGTTTGTGCGCCGCCAGGAGGACGTGGTCTACGCGCCGGACGTGCTCGACTTCGCCCGTCAGCTCATCACCGGAGCCATCGAGAACAAGAAGGCGCTGGACGACGCCATCATCGAGAGCGCTCCCGGCTGGCCTTTGGAGCAGGTGGCCCCCATCGACAGCAGCATCCTGCGCCTGGCCGCCTTCGAGGTCCTCTTCGGAGACTCGCCCACCAAAGTAGCTATCAACGAAGCCGTGGAGCTCGCCAAGCGCTACGGCAGCGACAGCTCGCCCCGCTTCGTGAACGGAGTACTGGGCGCCATCGCGCGCCGTCGGCAGCCGGGAGCCAAGGTCAGGAGTGCCTAGAAGCGTATGAACTTCTTCAACATCGGGCCCGGCGAGTTCTTCCTCGTCCTCGTGATGGCCCTGGTTATCTTCGGCCCTCAGCGCCTCCCCGAGGTGGCGCGCCGCGCCGGTAAGGCTGTGCGTGACCTGCGAGACATGGTCAACAACCTCGACCCGGAACTCCTGCAGGACTGGCGCGAGATCACCGAGGACCTGGACTCTGTCCGCGAGGAAGTCCGGAGTATGCGGTCCGACATGCTCGATATCCAGAAGGACCTAACGGCCGCGGCCAAAGACGTCGGCGACTCCGTGGACGACGCCGTCAAGGACGCCACCAAGACTGTCAACGAGGTGATCAAGGACAAGCCGGGGGCCGCCAAAACGCCGCCGAAGTCGCCGGCGCCCGCTGCCGGCCCGGCCAGTGCTGCCAAGCCGGCTACAGCCACGTCGACCACCGCCACCGCCGCGGCTCAGCCGGCCACCAGCTACGCGTCCGCGCAGACGAAGGGCCTGGCCAGTGCCGGCGCCCCACCCGCCAGCAGTTCGGCCAAGCCGGTCACCGGTTCGCCTACGTTTAGGAAGTCCGGCGTGGCGGACAGCAAGGACGAGGTTCTGGGCGTCCCGCTCACGCGCAACCAGGATGGCGATTGGGAAGTCCTGAGCGAGGTGGTGGGGCAGAAGGTCTTCCCGGTCTGGAAGAAGGCCCCCAAGGCTGCGGCGGCCAACGGCCGGCAAACGGCCTCGTTGACCCAGGTACGCCCGCAGGCCCGCATGGCCCGACTGGCGGCCCCCAAGCCGCTGGAACGCCGGCCGGCGACGGCGCGCCCATCGCTGCCCAACCGATCCCCGCGCCCGTTGACTGGGGCCCGCTCAGGAAGGACCGCACGTGGCTAAGATCCGCACTATCGTCGACCTGGTGAAGCGAACGGCTAAGGACGAAGACGAGGAGACCACCGCCCCGGCCCTGCCCGAAGACGACTGCCCGCCGGACATCGTCGAGGCCGAGATGACCCTCATGGATCATCTCATCGAGCTACGCGACCGCATCATGAAGGCGGCGCTGGGGCTTGCCGTCGGCACGGTGGTGGGCTTCATCTTCGCTCGACAGGCATTTGACTTGCTGATCAACCCTCTGCCCGAAGAGGCACAGGTTATTGCCCTGTCTCCCACCGATTCCATCTTCATGTACTTCAAGGTGGCCCTCATCCTCGGGCTCATTATCTCGATGCCCGTCATCCTCTACCAGGTCATCATGTTCATCATCCCCGGCCTCTACCCCCATGAGCGCCGCTACCTCTACTGGCTGCTGCCCGCCGGAACGATCGCCTTCGCCGCCGGAACGCTCTTCTCGGCGTTCATCGTCATCCCGTTCTCCATTCGCTACCTAAGCGGCTTCATGGCCGATATCATCTCGCCGACGTACCAGGTGCAGAACTACATCGGCTTCGTCACCACCCTCATGTTCTGGATCGGCATTGTCTTTGAGATGCCCCTGATCATCTACTTCCTCAGCAAGCTGGGAGTGGTGGACTACAAGAAACTCGCCTCGGCCCGGCGTTACGCCATCGTCGGCATTGCCGTACTGGCCGCAGTCATCACACCCACCCCCGACCCGGTCACGATGTTGCTGGTGATGGGGCCGCTGGTCCTGCTCTACGAGCTAGGCGTTCAGCTGGCTCGCATAGCTTAGTCATCATCTCCACCTAGGAGTCCACATGGCAACGCGAAACGTCCTCATTCTGGGCGCCGCCGGTCGCGACTTCCACAACTTCAACGTCGCTTTCCGAGACAATGCGGGCGCCCGGGTGGTGGCCTTCACCGCCACCCAGATCCCCAACATCAGTGACCGGCGCTATCCACCCGACCTTGCCGGCCCAAGCTACCCCGAGGGCGTGCCCATCTACCCCGAGGCCGACCTGGAGCGTCTCATAGCGGACCTCAAGGTGGACGAGTGCATCTTCGCTTACAGCGACGTATCCCACGAACAGGTCATGCATCTGGCCAGTCGCTGTCTCGCCGCCGGGGCGGACTTCCGGCTTATGGGGATGGCGTCAACGGCGATCGCCGCCAACGTGCCGGTGGTCTCCGTCTGCGCCGCCCGCACCGGCTCCGGCAAGAGCCAGACCACTCGGCGTGTCTGCGACATCCTCGCCGCCTGGGGCCGACGCATTGCCGTCGTCCGGCATCCCATGCCCTACGGAGACCTCTCTCGCCAGGCAGTGCAGCGCTTCGCCAATCTGGATGACCTCGACCGGCACGATTGCACCATCGAAGAGCGGGAAGAGTACGAGCCGCACATCGAGCGCGGCCATGTGGTCTACGCGGGCGTGGACTATGCCGCCATTCTCCACCAGGCGGAGGGAGAGGCCGACATCGTCGTCTGGGACGGCGGCAACAACGACCTCCCCTTCTACCGGCCCGACCTACACATCGTGGTGGTGGACCCGCTGCGGCCGGGGCATGAACTGCGCTTCCATCCCGGCGAGGCCAACCTTCGCCTGGCCGACTGTGTGGTCATCAACAAGGTGGACAGCGGCACCCGGGGGGACATCGACCTGGTGCGCGATAACATCGCTTCGGTGAACCCGGACGCTATGATCATCGAGGCCGCCTCACCCATCGCCGTGAGCGACCCGGCCGCGATTCGGGGCAAGCGCGTTCTGGTCGTTGAGGACGGCCCCACCGTCACGCACGGCGGCATGACCTACGGAGCCGGCATGCTGGCCGCCCGTCGCTTCGGTGCCGCCGAGGTGGTGGACCCGCGCCCGTATGCCGTGGGTACCATCTCCGACACCTACCGTCAGTATCCCAGCCTGGGCGCAATACTGCCCGCCATGGGCTACGGCCCGGCACAGATGCGCGAGCTACAGGAGACCATCGAGCGCACGCCGGCCGATCTCGTCATCGCCGCCACGCCCATAGATCTCAGCCGCGTCCTCGAAGTCACCCGCCCTGTCGAGCGAGTACGCTACGAGCTACAGGAGATCGGCCAGCCTTCGTTGGCGGAAGCTCTCTCGCCGCTGGCGCGGATTCGTCGCCGCCGGGAGAAGGATCCCGCCCTCGAGTAAGGAGCGGAGAGCGCCATGGCCGCCGAGAGTCCCCACGTCCGACTCGCCAGAGAGGCGATCCGAGCCTACGTGGAGCAGGGGACCGTCATCTGCCCCCCGGATCCGTTGCCGCCCGAGCTTAGCGGCCGGGCCGGGGCCTTCGTATCGCTACATCGGGGCGATGACACTCTGCGTGGCTGCATCGGCACCGTCGAACCCACCGCCCCCACCCTCGCCGAGGAGATCATCCAGAACGCCATCAGCGCCGCCACGCGTGACCCGCGCTTCCCGCCGCTGAGGCCGGTGGAACTGGAGGACCTGGTGATCTCGGTTGACGTGCTCTCCGAGGCCGAGCCGGTGGACTCCCTGGACGACCTCGACGCGAAGCACTACGGCGTGATCGTGCAGCGGGACTGGCGGCGGGGGCTCCTGCTACCCGACCTGGAGGGGGTGGAGACGGCACAACAGCAGGTGGCCATCGCCATGCAGAAGGCCGGCATCTCCCCGCACGAGGAGATCAGTCTCTTCCGCTTCATGGTGCACCGCCACCACTAGGGCGGTCGCTACCGTCGTTCAGCAGGCCCAGGTACGGTAAGTTGCGGTACTTCTCGCGGTAGTCAAGCCCGTATCCCACCAGGAAGCCCTCTTCCAGCGTGAAGCCCCGGTAGGCGATGGGCAGGTCGATGAAGCGACGTCGCGGCATGTCCACCAAGGCGCAGACCTTGAGGCTCGCCGGCCGCCGGGCCGAGAGCGTCCGAAGGATGTAGTTGAGCGTCATGCCGGTGTCGATGATGTCCTCGACGAAGAGCACATGTCTTCCAGTGATGCTCACGTCCAGGTCCTTCACGATACGGACCACGCCCTTGGTCTTGGCCGTGGGGCCGTAGCGCGAGATCGCCATGAAGTCCACCACCAGCGGAACCGGGACCGCCCGCACCAGATCGGCCATGAATATGAACATCCCTTTCATCACCCCGACCAGGACCGGTTCCAGGCCGCTGTAGTCGGCGGCGATCTGGGCCCCCAGTTCCCGCACCCGCCGGGCGATCTCCTCCTCCGCCAGGACTACCCTGACGCTCTCGTCGACATCGTGGGTCGGTACCCCACTCACTCGGCGTCCTCAGCGGCCGGAGCCGCTTCCTCGATCCCGTACTTGGCCAGCAGTGCCTGGTAGTCTCCCCGGTAGATCAGCTTCACATTGATCTCGGGGTAGAGCTCGCGCAGCAGGCGCAGCTTGCGGTTCTTGCGGTTGACCAGGCTCTGACGCATGGTGGTCAGTTCGATGTAGAGGTCCTCCTGAGGCAGGTAGAAGTCCGGAGCAAACGCCTCCAACAGCCTGCCGTCTTCGTCCCACCGCAGCGGGAACGACCGTGGCTCATAGACCCATTCGATCCGGTAGTAGTCCAGCAGTCGGGCAAACTCCACCTCACTGGGGTTCACCAGGCGAGGTGGCCCCTCCTTCGCGTTCCGGCTAACCTGCGGCCGTACTCCCATCCGCTGCATCCTCCCTAGTTCGCCCTGATCTTAGGCCACCCTCGCCTGGGGCGCCAGGGCACCGACCTGAGGGAACCAACTGCCTTGCGCGGGCGTCCCTACTGACATGACGGCCATCCCGGTCCCGCTGCGACCCGACTGGCGCAGGTTTGACCCGCTGCAAGGGCCTGCTTACAATCGCGGCCACGGCAGCCCCTCTTCGTCGCCCCAATTACCCGACGGGTTCGCGCGGCGCTGCCCCTCTCGCAGCCTCGGGTCCATCGTCACCAGGCAAAGCTCAAGGGAGGCAACTCAATGTCCACAGTGCATCTGGGCATCATCGGCGGCAGCGGCCTCTACCACATTGAAGGCCTCTCCGACGTCTCGGAGGTCGCCGTCGATACACCCTTCGGCGCCCCTTCGGACGTGATCACCTTGGGTCATATTGGCGAGGTCGGTCTCGCTTTCCTCCCCCGCCACGGGCGCGGCCATTTCATCAGCCCGACCGAGATTAACTCCCGCGCCAACATCTGGGCGCTCAAGTCCCTCGGTGTCAGCCACGTCGTGTCGGTGAGTGCCTGCGGCAGCTTGCGCGAGCACCTGCGGCCGCGCGACGTGGTCGTCCCTGACCAACTCATCGACTTCACCAAGCTGCGGAGTGGCAACACCTTCTTCGGCGATGGGATCGTCGGCCACATCGGCTTCGCGGAGCCCTTCTGCCCACACTTCAGCCGCCTGACGGCGCAGGCCGTGCGCGAGGCCGGCGGCGCCACCGTACACGAGGGTGGCACCTTCATCACCATCGAGGGGCCGCGCTTCAGCACGAAGGCCGAGTCGCACGCTTTCCGCGCCTGGGGAGCGGACATCATCGGCATGACAGCTTCGCCCGAGGCCCAGCTGGCCCGCGAGGCCGGCCTCTGCTACGCCTGTATGGCACACGTCACCGATTATGATGTCTGGCACGAGACGGAGGAGGCAGTGACGGTGGAGACCGTCGTCGCCAACGCCCAGGCCAGCATCGGCGTGACGCGGGCGGCAATCGTCCGGCTGGCCGGGCAGTTCCCGCTCGAGTGCGAGGACGGCTGCCGCCACTCCCTGGACGCCGCCGTCATGACCGACCCGAGCCGGGTACCAGAGGCCGCCCGCAAACGCCTCTCACTGATCCTTGGCTGACACCGCTGCGGATGCTAAGGGCGTGGCGGGATCACCTCCACGCCTCGGGCGCCTGCCTTTACCGGCGGCGTTCCTGCTTGCCCAGGCGCTCGCTTTCTCCCTGGGGGCCGCCTACCTCGCCGTGCAGGGCGACTTGGCCCCCGGCCTGCCGCCGCTGATCGCCGCTGTCCCCTGGGCAGCCTTCTTGGTCAGCCTGTGCCTGGGGCGGCTGGCGCCCTCCGTGCGACTCGAGTTGCTGCCGGCGGCCGTGGGGCTGAACGTGATCGGCTTGTTCGTCCTGAGCGTAGTGGCCCCCGCCTTCGCTCAGCTCCAGTGTTTGTGGTCCATCATATCACTCAGCGCCTACGGGTTGGTCTCCCGCTGTGCCGGCGACGCCCGGCGCCTCCGACAACTCAGCGGGCCACTCTTCCTGATCTCGCTCGGTCTGGTACTGCTGACTTTCGCCTACGGCGTCAATCCATCGGGGGGAGCGCGGCGGCAATGGATCGCCTTGGGGCCGGCCTACTTCGAGCCCTCGGAACTGCTCAAGCTGGCCCTGGCCCTGCTGCTGTCCCTTCAGCTATCGGGTACCTATGCGGCGGTAGGCAAGCGGCGACCGTGGGCCTACGCCGCCGTGGCCGTCAGCCTCCTGGTGCTTACCCTGCAAGGGGACCTGGGCGCGGCGCTTATGGTGGCGCTCATCGGCGCGCTAGTCATCTTCGCGGCCAGCGGCCGGTGGCAGCGCCTGCTTCTCGGCCTGGCAGCGGTCGCGGCTGGAGGCGCCGTCGCTTACGCCGCTCTGCCCTACGTGCGCGTTCGCTTTGACACCTGGCTCGATCCCTGGAGCGACCCCGCCGGAGCGTCCTATCAGATCGTGCAGGGTGCCCGGGCCCTGGCAGCAGGCGGCCTCACCGGACGAGGGTTGCTGGCCGCCGAAACGGTGCACGTCCCGGCCTCGCACACCGACAGCATCATCGCCGCCCTGGGCGAACGCCTCGGCCTGGTGGGATCAGTGACGGTCGTCGGGCTGTACGGGGTGATGCTAGCTCAGCTGCGGCGCGTGTACCTCAGAGCGGGCAGCGCCCTCGAGGCCCTGCTCGCGACCGCCGTCGCCACGCTGTTGGTCGGGCAGGCCATCGTGATCCTGGGGGGCAGCACGGGGCTGGTTCCCCTGACCGGCGTGACCCTGCCGCTGGTCAGCTATGGGGGTTCTTCCCTACTGATGTCCTACCTGGCCCTGGCCCTGATCGGCGGCAGACGCAACGAGACGGTCGACGCCTCGAGCCCGGTTCACACCCGGGGCCAGAGTATCGTGCACCTCGCGCTCGCGCTGGCACTGGCACTGGTGACCGTCTGGCTGTCCGCTTGGCATCTGGCTGGCACGACCATCATCGAGCATCTGGCTGGTTCCTGAGCCACTCCTCCACCCGGTCCGCGATGCCCTCAACGTCTCCGACAGCGTATGCGGAGGCCACACCCGCGGCTGCCGTGCCCACCACGGCCACCACCGGCCGGCCTTCCCCCAACTCCGCCACCACTTCTGGTCGGCCGCCAGTGACCACGATGGCCGGATGAGCGCTCCTCTTGAAACCCTCGGCCAACACCAGGTCGACATCCATCTGGGCGGCTAAGGGCTCCGGTTCGGCGCCGGTTCGGCGCCACATCAGCAGGGATCGGTCGGGAGCGAGCACGCCCAGGGCATCGGCACCGGCCTCCCAGAACCGGTCGGTGTCTTTGCCCTTGCGGTCCCACTCGAGATCGCTGCCCAGGTGCTTGATCACCCCAACACGGTAGCCTCGCCGGCGCAGAACTGGCACGAGCGACTCGATCAGCGTGGTCTTGCCGCTGTTGGAGTGACCGGTGACAACCAGAATCGGTGCCAAGTTCGCATGCGGCATGGCATCTCCCCCTTCGTGGTCCGTCGCTGACCGAACGCCTCGCTAGCTCCGTCCGCCAGAACTCTTCGTCCGGCCTTGACCCGACATCACCACAATGGTAAGGTGACGCTCAACAGGCCGCCAGTAGAGCGTTGAGCGAACCAAAAGGAGACGTCGGCGATGATGCCGAGTGCAGGGATGCTCCGCCTGGCTCTGATCTCGATGGCCTTTGGCCTCTGGTTCATGTTGACCGCGTGCGCCCTCCTGCTGTGGCGCTTCTTAGTCGGGCCCCCGCCTCAGTTGCTGGTCCACGGAGTGATCTGCTCCGGAATGCTGTCGGTGGCGGGGATACTCGTTTCGGTGGCAGGCTGCTGCGTACCCCAACGGCAGGCCCCCACGGAGTCGGACCAGTCCGGGCTAGACACACCGGAGGCGTAAGGAGCACCGAGTCTGATCGCTCTGCAATCGTTCGCTGCCCTCCTCCTGATTGCCTACCCTGCCGGCTACGTGGCCGGCAGTCTCTATGCGCCGCTCGCCAGGGAGCCGCTGTGGCTGCGCATCACGGTGCGGATCCTGATGGGAGTGGCCGCCTGGCCGCTCATAGTGGCCGGGTTTGGCGCCCTCAGCCTGCCGATGACACCCGGGGTGGTATGGGCCTACGCCATCCTCACCCTCGGGGGAGCGCTGCTGATCCTGTGGCGTGGTCGGGGCCGCCAGCAACCAACTGAGCGAGACGGTCACGCCTGGGCCATGCTGGGCGTGATGGCCGCCACCCTTGCGCTGCGGTGCTGGCAGGTGCGCGGCGTCGTCTGGCCCCTCTGGGGTGACGCCGTCAACCACAGCGCCGCCGTGGCGCTCTTCCTCGAGCAGCAGGGCTTGCCGCACAACTGGGGCGCCTACATCCCCACCAGCACCACCTTCTCCTACCACTTCGGCTTCCATGCCTGGGCCGCCGCCGTCTCCTGGATCACCTCGGTGCCCCCCTGGTGGGCCGTGTTCTGGACGGAGCGGTTCCTGAGCACGCTGGCCCCTCTCGGCGCCTATCTCCTCGCCGTGACGTTCTTCCGAGACCGGCGCATCGGCCTGGGCGCTGCCATCGCCACCGGCCTGCTCACCATGATGCCCCAGTATTATGTCAATTTCAGCCGCGACACGCAGTTGTTGGGGCAAACGCTGGTCCCCCTGGTCGCCTACCTCCTCGCCGGAGCCGTCCGCCGGAGTGGCTGGTCCGTCGCCGCCGCGCTGGCCGCCCTGTCTTTCACAGCTATGGTCTTCGCCCACTACCTGGTCTACCAGCTAGCACTGGGGCTGGTGCTGGCCGCAGTAGTCCTGGTGGCAGAGCGCCGCCGGTGGTTCGGCTCGCTGATCCGGCTGGGCGGGGTGGCGGTGGTGGGCGCGGCGCTGGCTGCGCCCTGGGTATGGCGCGTCCTGCAGACCCAGCAGGCGGTCTGGCGCTCGGCCCACGTCCAATACAGCCCCGACTTCGGCCGCCTCTTCTTCGAGGCCCCGCCCATCCTGGAGTACGAGACGCTCCCTCTCCTGCTCGCAGCCGCGCTCGGGCTCGTGGTCGGGCTCCGGCGGCATCCGCGCCCCACCTTGGCCCTCCTGGTGTGGCTGGGCTCGATGCTTCTCTGGGCCAACGGCTACCGGACTCCCATCCGCGCCCTCCATCAAGTGAACTACATCGCCGTATACATGGCTCTCTATCTGATCACCGGGCCCCTGGTCGGCGTGCTGCTAACCTACCTTGCCGACGTGATTGGCCCGCGGCTGCGCCTGTCTCGGGCAGCGCTGGCCGGCGCCGCCGTCATCGCGGGCACCGTGACCGGATTCGCCGCCTACGGCAATCTGGTGGACGAGACGTATGTCCTCGTGCATGCCGAGGACGTGCGCGCCTTCGATTGGATCAAGCAGAACACTCCGGGAGACGCGCGCTTCCTCATCAATGCCTTCTCGGCAACGGGCGAGGACGGCCTTGTGGTGGGATCAGACGCCGGCTGGTGGTTGACGATTGCGACCGGGCGAGACGTGTCGGTGCCGGTGATCAACTACCAGACCGAACTCGTCTCCCCCGAGTACGTCGCTCGCCTGCAGACCCTCGCCTCCTACGATACGGCCACTCTGGCTACCGAAGCCGGGGCGGCCGAGCTATGTCGCCAAGGTATCACCCACGTGTACGTCGGCGCGGTGGGCGGCCCCCTGGACGGGGCCGCCTTGGCCCAGTCGCCCCGCTACCGCCCGGTCTACGGGGATGGCGCCGCCATGGTTTTGGCGATAGACTGTGCCCCGTAGTGCGCCCGCTTAGGCCTCTGTCGGTCCAGTTCTTGCAGGGGTAACTGGGAGGCAGCGTGCGACGTTTGGCGTTGCGCGGTGCGTCGGGCGGCCAACCCGGTAACCGGACCCGTGGAGTCTATGACCATGAGCGGTGGCTCAATGGATATGTCGGTGGTGATCTGCGCCTACACGGACGAGCGCTGGCAGGACCTCGTCACTGCTGTCGCATCCGTGCAGCGCCAAACGGTGCCGGCGCGGCAGATCATCCTGGTGGTCGATCACAACCCCGCCCTCCTCGATCACTGTCGCTCCGCGTTCCCGGGCGTCACCATCGTCGAGAACGGTGAGCAGCGCGGCATCTCCGGAGCCCGCAACACCGGCGTGGCCGAGGCGCGGGCCTCGGTGGTGGCCTTTCTGGACGATGATGCTGAGGCCGACGCCGACTGGCTCGAGCGCCTCGCCGAGGGCTACACCGACGCCAGCGTGATGGGCGTAGGCGGCAGCATCACCCCGCATTGGCATACGCGCGCGCCCGACTGGTTCCCCACCGAGTTCTACTGGGCCCTGGGCTGCAGCCACAGCGCCATGCCGCAGGTGTCTTCCCCTACACGCAATATGATCGGTGCGAATATGTCCGTCCGCCGAGACGTGCTCGAGGCGCTGGGCGGTTTCCGGCACTGCTTCGGCAAGATCGGTACGCGCTACAGCGCCGACGAGACCGACCTCTGCATCCGCGGCCTGCAGCGCTGGCCGCAGCGGATATGGCTCTACGAGCCCAGTGCCCGCGTCACTCACAAGCAGCCGGCCAGCCGCGCCACCCGGCGCTTCTTCGTGACGCGCTGCTACGACGAGGGCGTCAGCAAGGCCAAGCTATCCAGTGCCGTCGGCGCCGCCGATGGGCTGGCCAACGAGTACTGGTACACGTTCCATGTGCTGCCCCGTGCCTTCCTCCACGGACTGGGAGACACCTTCCTTCGTGGCCGACCGTATGGCGTGACGCGCGCCCTGGCCATCGCGTCCGGCTTTGCCGCCACCGCGGTTGGGTATGCGCTGAGCGCCGCCCGCGAGCGTCTGGCCGGCCGCACCGATTCCCGAGTCGTATCCGCCGCCGGAGGGTGTCGTGCTGCGCCTGAGCGTACCCCGGGCCGCAGCGAAGCATGACCGAGTCCGGTGCCAGGCCGCCCGCGAGTCCCCGGTGAGCCGAAACGGCTCCATGCGACTGGTCTTCCTGCTCAATCAGAGCCTGGAGTACCCTTCCGGCCTGGGGCGCTACTGGCCACTATGCCGGGAACTGGCTCGTCTCGGACACCGCACGACGATGCTGTGCCTGCACCCCAGCTTTGCCTCCCTGGCGCCCCGCCGCTTCCATCGCGAAGGCGTCGACGTGCGCTACGTCGCCCAGATGCACGTGCGTCAGGAAGGTAGCGTGCGCTCCTACTACGCCTCGTGGGAACTACCCTTCGTCGTGGCGGGGGGGACCGTCGCCATGGCGCGGGCCCTGCGCAAGCTCGACGTCGACGCCCTGCACATCGCCAAGGCGCAGCCCGGGAACGGCTTGGCCGCCCTTGTTCGGCCCGACTTGTGGCGAAAGGGCTCGGTCTACCTGGACAGCGACGACTACGAGGCCGGCTCCAACAACTTCCAGTCGGGCGCTCAGCAGCGCCTGGTGGCTCTGATCGAAGACGGCATCGCCCGGCGCGTCCGCGCGGTGACCACCAATACAACCTTCACGGCCGCCCGCCTCCAGGGCATCGGCGTCGCCCGGGAGCGGATCCTACTGGTGCCCAACGGCGTCGAGCGCGAGCGCGTGCGCGCAGTTCCCGCTGGCCTACCGGACGAACTCCGTCGTCGCTACGGCCTCGAGGGCACACCGCTGTTAGCCTACGTCGGCAGCCTCAGCCTCGCCAACCATTGCGTTGACCTGATGTTGCGCGCCTTCGCCTCCGCCCACGAACAGCGGTCCGACCTGCGTCTGGCCCTTGTCGGCGGCGGTGAGGACATGGTCGCCATGCAAGCTCTGGCCCGTGAACTTGGGCTGGGGGAATCGGCCCGGTTCATCGGTCGGGTTGACCCGGTCGAGGCATTGGCCTGGACCGCTGCCGCCGACCTGTCTCTAGACCCGGCCATTGACGACCCGGCCCATCGCGCTCGCGCGCCCCTCAAGATTCCCGAGGCCATGGCCGTGGGCACGCCGGTGATCACGTCCGACGTGGGCGACCGGGCCGAGGTCATCGGCGGCGACGCGGCCGGCTTTCTCGTGCCGCCCGGCGACTCCGAGGCACTGGCCCAGGCCATGGTGGACGCGCTCTCCGACCAAGAGCGCCTGCGCGCCATGGGTCGGCGCGCTTCAGAGATGGCCGAGTCGCTCTATTGGGACCACCTCGTGCATCGCTTCCTGAGGGTATATGACCTGGCTTCCTAGCTCACTCGCCCGAACCGCTCGCAGGACTACGCCGTGAGCACCGCCCTGGTAGTGCTCACCTGGAACCACCTCGATGACACCCTTGAGTGCCTAGGCTCGGCTGTCGCCATGGATCCGCGGCCGGAACACATCGTGATCGCCGACAACGGCTCCAGCGACGGCACGCCTGAAGCAGTCGCGCGAGCCTACCCCGACGCAGTGATCGCGCGCAGCCCAACCAACCTTGGGATCGCCGGTGGCTACAACCTGGGCATGCGCGCCGCCGCCGACCTGGGCGCCGACCACATACTGGTCACCAACAACGATGTCGCATTCGACCCGGGGTTCTACGGGGCTCTCCTGGGCGCCATCCAGAAGCACCCGGAGTGCGGCATGTTCATGCCCAAGATCCACCACTACTACGGCGATCGCAGCCGGCTGTGGTGTGTGGGCGGCTACTGGCGACGCTTCCCGCCCGACGTCAAGATGATGGCCCTCGATGCGCCCGACGCACCTCGCTACCATCGCTCCGGTCCGTTGGAGTTCGCCCCCTCCTGCACCCTCCTCATCGCCACCAAGGCTTTGGCGCAGGTGGGCGGATTCGACGACGGCTACTTCTTCTACTACGACGATTGGGACTTCTCCGCCCGGCTGCGCCAAGCAGGCCACGGCATCCGCTACGTGCACGACGCCATCGTGTACCACAAGGTGTCGGTGAGCACGGTGAAGGCGGATCGGCCCGCGCGCTGGTGGGAGACCAACGGCCGCAGCAGCGTGCGCTTCTACCGCAAACACCACAACGCCGCCGGCCTCGCCATCATGACCGCCTGGTTCGCCGCCCGAGAGACAGCCAAGCGCAAGCCCGCCCGCGTCCCGCCCTACCTGCGCGGCGTGCTTGCCGCCTGGCGACGGCAACCGATGGAGCGGCCGTGAGCGTTTCGCCCGGCTTCGAGCAAGTGCCCTGCCCCATCTGCGGTAGCGAAGAGTCCCGCGTCGTCTTGCGTCGCGGCGATCTCATGCTCTCCAGCGAGGGCGAGTTCACCGTTACTGAGTGCCTCGCTTGCCGGCACCAGTTCCTGAACCCGCGCCCGACCCGAGAGGCCATCCACGAGCACTACGAGGACGAGTACGACCAGTTCATCGTGGCCGGCCAAGAGAACCGGCTGCGGCAGTTGGACCACGACTACGGCCAGCGCAAGCGACTGCGCCTGCTCAAGCGTCACATCGCCGGCGGGCGCCTGATAGACGTGGGCTGTGGCGGCTGCGCCTTCCTCCTCTCCGCCTCGCGCAGCGGCGACTGGGATGTCCTGGGAATCGAGCCCTCCGCCGCCACCGCCGAAGCCTGCCGCTCCCTCCTCGGCCTTTCCGTCATGACTAGCAGCTGGGAAGGGGCGGACGTCCCCGCGGAAAGCGCCGACGTGATCACCCTCTGGGAAGTACTGGAGCACCTGCACGATCCTCTGGCAACGATCCGAAAGTGCTACCGCGTACTGCGGCCGGGTGGGCTGTTGGTGATCTCAACGCCCAATCGCGGTAGCCTGGACGCGCGCCTATTCGGCCCCTATTGGGTGGGCTACGAACTGCCTCGGCATCTGCACATGTTCCGCCAAGAGCACCTGCAGGAGATACTGGCGGCCGAGGGTCTGAAGGTGGAGGAGGTCTGCCTTCCCGACGGCGCCTTCTTCGCCTTCAACACCTCGCTCCGCTTCTACCTGCGGGACCATGGCGCTCCCGGCTGGCTCCAGCGGGCCATCTTCTCGCTACCTCTGCGGGCCGTGTCGGCGCCCTTCTTCTGGGTGTCGGGCAAGCTGCTGCTCGGGTCCAGCCTCACCACTGTGGCAAGGAAGCCGGCGTGAGCCTCCTCGCTCGACTGACAGCGGACCGGCGCCTGCGCTACGCGATGATGGCGGCCATGCTGGCCGGGTCGCTGCTGTTCGCCTACCTGGCCTTCTCCGGCAGCGCCCGCGCCTTCCTCAATCTCTCTTCGCCGCCCCGCCTCGACTACCTCGGGCTGGCGTTGGGCCTAGTGGGCTTCAACCACATCCTGCAGGCGGTCATGTGGCACCTCTACGCCCGCGACCTCCACCAGGAACGCGACGCCGGCAAGGACATCCTGCGCTACAGCGTCACCGCTCTCACTCGCAGCCTGCCCGGCGCCTTCTACTGGTCGATAGCCAGCCGGGTGATGCTCTATCAGCAGGACGGGCGCACCGCCTTCGCTACCGTCGCCACCGGGGCCGAGCTTGCCCTGCAGAGCATCAGCGGGGCCGGGCTTGCACTGGTGCTGCTGGGCTGGCCCTGGGGCGTGGCTCCGGCAGCCGTCATACTGGCTCTGCCTCTGCTGCCGGGGACCGAGCGCGCGTGGCTGGGCCTGGCGGAGCACCGCTGGTTCAGCCAGCGCTGGCCGCAGCTGGGAGCCGGCTTCCGCGAGGTCTCGCGCCTGTCGCGCCGGACACTGGCAGTCGCCCTGGCCGCCTACCTGCTCATGTGGCTGTTGGGCGGGCTCTTCGCCGAGGCGCTCGTCCTCGCCATCGGCGCCCCACTGCCCGCGCGCCTGCCTCTATACGGCATCTGGGTGGTGACCTCACTGGTGGGGACCGCTGGGTCGGTGTTCCTGGGTGGTATCGGGGCCATTCGCGAGTTCTCCCTTGCCGGTCTGCTCACACCCCTACTCACACTGCCGGTCGCCACCATTGTCTCGCTCCTCAGTCGGGCAATTCTCGTACTCGGATCCTGGATCTGGGGAGCGGCCACCGCATTCGTCTGCCAGTTGGCCACTCGACCAAGGAGTCATCGGTGAACGAACTCGTAGGGCTCATCCCGGCCGCGGGTGCCGGCACACGTGTCGCTCCGCTGCCCTCCAGTAAGGAGCTCTTCCCCATCGGCTTTCGCTACCGGGACGTCAACGGCGTCCGCCGACTCTCGCCCAAGGTGGTCAGCGAGTACCTGGTGGAGGCTCTGGCTACCGGCGGCGCCCGGCGCATCTTCATGATCGTGAACGCGGGCAAGAGCGACATCCTCCGCTTCTACGGCGACGGCCACGCCCACGGCGTGAGCATGGCCTACCTAGTGCAGGAACAGGCTACCGGAATGCCGGCCGCCCTGGACCTGGCCCGGCCTTGGCTCGGCGGGGCCACCGTCCTCTTCGGTATGCCCGACACCATCCTCGAGCCGGAGGACTGCTTTCGTCACCTGCTCGAGACCCACCGCGAGCGGCAAGCCGACGTGACCCTGGGCTTGTTCCGTACCGAGGAGCCGTGGCGCTTCGGCATGGTCGAGGAGGACGGCAACGCCTGCCTCGTCCGCTGCGTAGACAAACCAAAGGAAAGCCGCCTGGAGTACATGTGGGGCATTGCCGCGTGGGGCCCTTCCTTCACCGAGTTCCTTGGGCGATTCTGCTCCGAGTCCAGCCTTCGTCCGTCACGCGAGCTTCTTCTCGGCGATGCATTCAACGCTGCGGCCGAACGGGGGCTGCGGGTGTTGTGTCACCGTTTCGCGGAGGGCTCATATCTGGACGTGGGCTCGCCCGACGACCTTCTCGCCGCCTCGATGCGCTTCTGCCACCACCCTGAGGAGCCTAGTTCTGCCCCAACGGGGGAGTAGTACCGCCCGGTACTACCAAAGTGGTATTGATCCAGCGGGCCTGCGCGTCTAGATTGTAGCGTGTGAAGCGGGCCCGACGGCCCAGCCTGATTCCCGAACGTACTGGAGGAACGACATGTCACACCGGCTCAGCAGAGTAATGGCCATCGCCCTGGTGATCGGCCTGCTCGCCGCTCTGGTTCCCATGGTGGCCCTGGCGCAGACCACCACCAAGGCCCCCGGCACCTGGGTGAGCAGCATCAACATCCAGAACCCGACGGACGCCGGCGGCGAAGCGGCTAACGTCAGCATCAACTTCTACACCGCGGATGGTACGCTTGCCTTGAACTTCCCTCTCAGCTCCGCCATCGCGGACGGCGGCTCGCGCTCTATCTTCGTCCCGAGCGAGGTACCAAACCTTGCGGACGGCCAGTACAGCGCCGTGATCCAGAGCAACGTCCCGCTGTTGGTCGTCGCGAACTCCAGCTCCACCGCCCCCAGCACAGCCGGTGCCTACAACGGCATCGACGCTGCTGAGGCGGGGACCCTGCTGTACTTCCCGGGCACCTACAACGACTACTACGGGTTCCGTTCCGAGTTGGTGCTGCAGAACACCGCCGCCACTACGGCTAACGTCACCATCCGCTTCTACTCGAACACCGGCGCCAGCGCCGGTAGCACGAATGGGACCATCCCCGGCAACGGCTCGCGCGTGTACGCCCTGGAGGACCTGGCGCTGCCGACCGGCACCGCCGGCATCTTCTCGGTGCAGGTAGAGTCGAATACCCCCCTGGTGGGCGTCTGTAACATCTGGAGCCCGACCATGTACGGCGAGTACTCCGACTACAACGCCTACACGACCGGCACCACCATGGCCTACGCGCCTTCCCTGCTCAATGAGTACTACGGATACGTGAGCGCCCTGACGGTGCAGAACATCGACACCGCCGACGCCACCATCAAGGTGACCTACTCCAATGGCACGGTCGAGACCAAGACCCTGGCGCCGCGCACTTCGGTGGAGTACTACCAGCCCAACAACCCCAACTTGCCCAAGGGCAACACCGCCGGCATCTTCTCCGCCAAGGTTGAGTCCACCAATGGCCGCAACATCGTGGTCCTGGTGAACCAAGAGGACAAGAGCAAGGGCCTGCTCGCCTCCTACAACGCTCCCATCCAGGCAGCGACTACCGTCAACGCGCCCGTCGTCCTGAAGACCTTCTACGGCTGGTTCTCCGCCGTCACGGTGCAGAACGTGGGCACCGGCCCGGCCAACATCACCGTCGCCTACTCCAGCGGCCAGAGCCGCTCGGCCTCGAATGTCCCGGCCAACGGCACCTACAACTTCATCCAGATGGCCAGCGACGGTGACCCGCTGCCCGACGGCAGCAGCGTCTCCGCTAAGATCTCGGCCAATCAGCCCCTGGTGGTCACCGTGAACGAGAACAGCGACGACCGTTACGCTGAAGCCCCGGGCGACTACCTTCTCGCCTACACCGCAGTTCCCGCTCCCTAGGCCAACGAGCCTACGTAGCAGTTCCCTCAGGGCCACCGGTGGATCCGGTGGCCCTTCACCTTAGCGGCGGCTATACTGACGCCCATCCTCGCTCAAGGAGCTTGCCTCCATGCGATCGAGAACTCTTGTTGCGCTGGCGGTGCTGGCCTTGTTGGTGGCCGCCTGCGGGCGCTCCCAGCCAGATCCAACCAGCACACCGGTGCCCACGGCCACCACTACTCCAACGGTTGCGCCGGCGGCGGCCACCCCCACTCTGGCTCCGCTACCGACGGGCACCCAGCCTGCCTTCGTGAGCCCAATATCACCTATCCCCTATGCCCATCGCGGCATCCCGCTGGACTCGGGCCGCAGCGCCTCCGCCCTTACCTGGTACAACCTGGCCGAGGAAGCGGCGCATGCCTGGTATCCCGAGGCACAGTTCCTGGGCATCGCTCCATCCTTCATCATGGAGCGCAACCTGCCCTTCCTGCCCTCGCAGGCCGGTTGGTTCTACCGCTTCGGCCGCGCCGAGGACGCCCTCGAGTTCTACATTCAGGTCGCCAACGGGACCATCTCCGGATCAACCGAGGCGGAAGCTATCGGCGAGCGTGAGCAGCCGGTGCCGGTTGACCTGGCCGCCGTCGCGCTCGATTCTGACGATGTGCGTGCCCTCTACCTGGCCACCCCCGAAGGTGAGGGCACGCCCGACTCCGAGCTCGACTACACCCTCGCCTACGACACCAACTTGGGCGGCCCCGTGTGGTGGGTATGGAACGTCGCCTTGTCGGACGAGGCACCGGTGCTGGCCGTGGACGCTGCCACTGGCGACACGGTGCCGATGGAATAGGTCCCAGACCCGGGGTCTCTGGTCAGATAAGAGGAGGGCCGCCGACTTGAGTCGGCGGCCCTTATGGTTCCCTAAGGCGCTAGATCGGTCGACGGGCCAACCCGTCTACTCCCCGAGGGCCTCCACCGTGAACGTCTCGCCCGCTCCGTTGCCGAACACATCCGGGAAGTACATCTGGTAGGCTAGCGTCGGGCGGACGTTGAACTGACCGGCGATGCTGGCTCGCATGTAGTAGGTGTACTCGTAGGTTCCCTTGGGTAGGTGCGTTGCGAACAGCACCACCTTGTCGTCCCTCATCTCGGTGTGGCTGAACCACCACCAGCCCCAGGGCTCGTCAACGGCGCGGAACTGAGGCTGCACGCCTACCGTCGCCGTGGTGCGCAGGCTGGTATCCAGCCCCTCAAACCCGGCCGGAAGCGGATCCTCGACCACCACGTGCCACAGGTCAGTGGGGGCGACTACCGTCACCCGCACCTGAACCGTGTCGTTGATGGCAGCCGCGTGCAAGGCCGGACCTTCGCCATCGGCCGTCAGGTACTGGCGCGAGACGATAACACCGGAGTCTACCGGGGCGATCTCCTCGGCGTCGGCGTAGTAGGCCAAAGCGGCGGTGTAGTACATCGATCCAGTGTCGGCGTCCGTCTCCGGCAGGGGCGAACGTGTGAGTACCAGCTCGTTGGGTTCCTGGCTTAGGAGCCGGTAGACATCCACCACAAGGGTCGCCGCCTCATCCAGGTTCTCAGCGTCGAACTCGCCCGAACCTACCTCGCGCCCATTGACTGCCAGGCTCCAGGCGTACTTCGCCAGCAGCTCCTGCTTGGCCACCATGTACTCGGTCAGGCCAAGGAGACTGACGGCGGTCTCATAAGTGCTTGACCAGTAACCCTGGCCGCGCACGGACATGAGCCAGCGCACTGCGTTGGGGAGCAGCGGATGATCGGGCGAGACCCGCGACAGGGCCTGGATCACCGTGGCCGTCGCGATCGCGTCCGTATTCATCAGCCGCCACTGCACCTCGTCCTCCCAGTGAGTGGTGGTGGCGGTCAGCACGGCCCCCGCCTCCAGGTCGTCCACCAAGGCCTCGATCCGGCCTGGCTCGTCCGGGCTCAGAATCGCCAGCGCCATGAGCAAGTGGGCAGTGGCGCGGAAACTCAGCCGCTCGCGTTCCTCGAACAGACGGACCGTGAGACCCAGGTCTCCCTGTCCCGCCTCGGCCAGCACGTAGGCGATGTACGCCCGCACCTCCGGCCCCAGCTCATGCGCCTCCTGGTCGGACCGAACGTCGAGCTCGAACACGACCGAGCGCAGGAACTCTACACCGCGATCGATGGCGTACGGGGCGACCGTGTAGCCGGCATCCCTCGCCTTGACGAGACCCCAGACCACGTAGGCAGACAGGTAGGGATTGCTCTCATCGTTGTACCACCAACCCCAGCCGCCGTCGCCGTGCTGGTTGCTGTAGAGCCGCTGCAAACCTATACCCACCTGCTGCGAAAGCTCTCGGATGAGGGCGGTGTTGTCTGCCCCCACTTCTTCGAGCGCCTTGGCCGTTACCACGTTGGGCAGGAACCGGCTCAGCGTCTGCTCTACGCACTCGTACGGATAGTGCCTGAGGTAGTCGAGGCCGGGAATCATCCCCGCCACCAGCGATGCTTCCACCGTCACCGTTAGCTCACCCTCGGAGAACTCCGACGGCAGGATCACCTCCTCCAGAACCTCTCCACCGGAGGGCACCTCTCCACTGGTCGCGACGGTCTGCGCCGTCACCATGGGGTAGACGGGCAGCTCCATCCGCACGGCGTCATCAAGCCCGCCGCCGGTGGCCGAGAACGTGGCCGTCGCCGTGCCGCGGCGCTCCGCCGCCACCGTCCAGGTGACGAGCTGCCGCCCGCCCCCCTCCACGGTGACGACTCGCGGCTCCAGTTCCGCCTCCATGCCGTCCAGTGAGGCCTGGACCGTAACCTCCAGGGCGTCGCTCCCGCCGTTCTGGACTACCGCGCCGATCTGGGCCGTGTCGCCCACGACCAGGAAGCGCGGCAGCACCGGCCGGAGGAGCAGCTCCTTAGTGGCGACGATCTCGACCGACTGCTGCCCCACGAGGGTGTCCGCCGTGATGGCCTTCACCTCAAAGGTCCAGGTGGTGAGATTGTCCGGTAGAGTAACCTCAACGGCAGCCTCTCCCGCCGCATCGGTTCGGAGGTCCGGCTCCCAGTAAGCCGTCTCGGGGAAGTCCTCGCGTACGCCCCCAGCTCCGCCGCCGCCGCCACCCTTGCCGGCGGCCTCGGCCAGGCGCTCCAGTTCGCGAGTATAGAGCGTGTAGAGGGACGCCGTTTGCACTCCCAGGCCTCGCTGGCTGTAGAAGTAGTCCACCAGACTGGTTGGGGCGCCAGTGAGGGCCAGCAACGCCTTGTCGACCAAGCTGACCGACATCTCAGCATCCACAGGTGTGCCCTCGTGGTCGGTAACCGCGATCTCAAACTCGGCCGCATCGCCGGGTTCGTAGGGCTCCTCCTGATCGGCGCTGACCGTTATGTCAAGCTGGAGCGCGTCGATGGCCACCTCTACTCCCACGTAACCAATCTGGAACGGGGGCAGAGAGGCCTCCTCGTCGGCACCGCGCACCAACACGGCAGTGAAGTAGACATTCGGGGCGAAGTCCGCCGTGATGGGTACTTCCAGGACCGATGCACTGCCTTCCAGATCCAGCACCCGATAGTCCAGGACCTGACCGCGCTCGGCGGTGAAGAGCATGGCGACCTGCCCCTCGTAGGGACTGGGCACCATGATCTTGGCGGTGTCACCCACCTCGTAGGCCTTCTTGTCTGCCACCAGCTCGAAGGTGAAGTCCTCCTGCATGGGCCAGGCCACATAGCCGGCTCCAGTCACCCAGAAGTAGCTTGAGGAGCGGACCTCGTTGCCTCGGTCGTCGGTGCTGGTGGCCACTACCTTGTGGCTGCCCGCCGACTCCGGCACGAACGTGGCACCGGCCTTACCGTCGGTCCCGGTCGTAACCGTCTGACGAGCCACCTCAACGTCCTCTTCCGTGGTGGTCCACTGGTAGTAGTCGCCCACCTTCTCGTAGGCGTTGTACCAACGATGCTCGTAGAGTGTCAGCTCGACCTCGCGGCCGGCCACCGCCTCTCCCGCTCCGTCCACCGTCGCCACGTTGATGACGGCTTCCCCGCCAGCTTCCACAACGTAGGAGTCGGGACCCACGCCCACGAAGTACTCGCCCTGCTGAACGGGCACGGTCGACCGGCCGCTCACAGCCTGGGCGTTCACGTCTGTCACCGTGGCCTCGATGGTGATCACCTGGCTCGAGAGCCGGTCGGCGATCTCGGCCGGGAAGGATATGACCAGCCTGCCTTCCTCGTCAGTGCGGCCAGTCCCTTCCGTAAGCAGACCACTGCCGGGCCCGAAATCCTCCCGTTCGCGCAGATAGTCGTAGTCGGAGAAGTCGTAGTAGCCGCCCTCGTCCCAGTAGAAGTACCAGTCCTGCGTCAGGACCGCCCACTGCACCTGGGCGTCCGTCACCGGGGCGCCGAAGTAGTAGAGAGCCTCTATGGCGACCTTCACCTCATCGCCCTGGATGTAGCGCTCCTGGTCAGGGGTGACCGTGACCTCGAACTCGGGGCGCCGGTACTGAGCCACCTCGAAACCGGCCCAGGCACCCAGCTGGTCTGCGCCCGACAGGTACAAGCTGAACTGACCCAGAGGCGCAGCCTCTGACAGGGCCAGGCTGCCGTAGAAGGTACCCATCTCGTTGAGGGTGAACTGCTCTCGCATGATCTCCTGGCCCTGGGCGTCTGAGCAGACCAACTCCAGAGGCGGGAGGTCGGTGGGCACGCTGTAGCGGGCGTCGTCGTCAGACCGGACGATGCCCTTGAAGTAGACCGTCTGACCGGGCCGGTACATCGGGCGGTCGGTGTAGATGTGCACCGCGTAGGGGCTGCTGGAGCCGTACTGGTAGACCCCGTACCGCCACGGCGAGATGCCGTTGGTCCACGAGCTAAGGGTCATGCCGAAGGCATCGCTTCCGGGCTCGCCCACCACAACAGCGTGAGCCAGCCAGGAGTCCTGTTCGACCATCGCGGCGAGGGCGGTGCCGTCCTCTTCCGTGACGGCCTCGCCGAACTGCCGCCCCCGGCTATCAAGGTAGTGCACCGGCAGATCGCCGGCGGGATCGCCTTCATGCCAGTCGGTTACCCACGCTAGGCTGGCGTCCGCTGTCCACTTGAGGGTGACGTTGTGCGAGGCTACGACCAACACCTGGCCAGAGACCGAACCCTTGAGACTCGGGTCCTGAGACTCCAGCGTGAGGTAGTAGAGGCCGGGCGTCAGGGCGCCACCCCCCTCCACGAGCGGCTCGGACACGGTAGCCCAGCTATTGCGTTCCCCATCCGGTTCCACCGTCCACGCCCGCAACAGGTCGGCCTGCTTGGGCTTGTAGCTGGAGCGGAACTCCCAGTCGTCACCGTAGTAGCGGACAGCATCGGCCAAGGGCATCTCGTAGAGAGCCAAGTCGTAGCTGTGCACGTTGAGGTAGGAGACGAAGGCCGCCGGTTCGTCCTCATCGCCGAAGGCCCACGGCTGCCACGAGTCCGTCAGCTGCACCGAGGGGCCGTAGTCACCAGTACCGAAGCTGATGGTGATGTCCTCACCGAGCCGGCCGCCGCGGCTGTCCACCAAGTCGGATCCGATGGTAGCGGTGTACTGCTCACCGGCGACTGGGTAGAAGTCGACGTAGACGCTGGTCTGGCTCGACCACCATACGTAGAAGTTCTCGGGCTTCGGTTCGACGGCAAACTGCTCCTTGAAGGAGTCGGGGTCCACCGGCGCGGAGAACTCCAGCACCAGCGAAGTGCCGGGGTACACGCCTTCCGCCCCGTCTTCGGGGCTACTGGATACAAGCGCCAACTCGGGCATGACTGGGAAGACCCAGGAGATAGGCTCCATCGATGCACCCGCGACAGCCTGCGCTCCGTCCAGAACCACCTCAATCTGCGATCCGCGCGCCCAGCTGGTGGACGGGGTGAACACGAGCGTGTTGCCGAACCAACGAATCTTGCCCTCGACCGCGTCCATACCATTGGTCACGTACGAGACGGTCAGAGCATCTTCGACGCTAGCCCGGTCCATCGGCTGGGCGAAGGAGAGCTTGACCGGCTCGTTGGGCCAGGCTCCACCCACCGGATGATCGGCACTCCAGTCACCGGGCGGCAGGGGTGAGTAGCTCACCAGATGCGGCGCTACGGTGGTGAACGACCACTGACTCGGCCCGACCACAGGGGCGCCGCTCAGGCCGGCAAGGTCGGGCGCCAACGAGAGGGTGTATGCGGTCGAAGGGTCGAGTCCGGCGCTGGGGGCAAAGCGGTAGATAGCCGTGTTGACCCACTCGCCCGACCCCGCGATCTCCGGCTCGGAGACAATGGGACTGGGCAGATCAGCCTGGTCCGCCTCCACCGTGAGGGCTACCATCGGGCTGCTGAACACCACCGTGATGACGGTGTCCAGCGGCACATCGGTGGCCCCATCTCCGGGCTGTATCACGGTCACTGAGGCGCCGGGGGGCGAGTCAACGGCCTCTTCCGCGGCCACCCCAATTGGGCCAAGGACCAGGCATACGGCAACCACAAGCAGCAACAGCGGGATCAAGCGGGTGGCAGTTCTGGTTGACACTTCGTCCTCCTCGATCGAGCGAGACGATCGTCTGAACCAAGAGGGTAACGGTGGGTCGCGAAGGGCCCAGGAGAGGCGTAACGGGTCCAGGCACAGGTCCTTTACCCGAATCGGACACCGTACATAGGTTACACTGGGCGCCGCGGGCTGTCCATAGGTAGGACGTCCTCCTCCCTCGGCTGGTTCCCTTCATTGCGGCGGACGTGCCGGCATTGTCGTTGCCTCGCGGGCCGCCGCGCCGTATACTGCCAGGGTCATAACACCTCGGTCGGAGCCCTGCGATGTCGTCTGTCAAGGTGATCCATCTGGGAGTTGGCGGCGTGGGCACCGCCCTCCTGGAGCAGTCCCTTTCCCTCCGCCCTCGTGATGCCGCCGCCATTTCGCTCGTCGCCGTTTCCGACATTTACGCCGCTCTCTGGAGCGATACCGGTCTGGACCGCGGACGGCTCCAGGAGCTGGTCGCCCTTAAGGCTCAGGCAAAGAGCATCGCCGACCTCGCCGGCAACGGCGACCTACAGGGCTTCTACCAGTGGGCCGAAGAGCAGGTGGCCCCCGGACAACCCCCGACGATAGTCGTGGACACCACCGCCAGCGACGATACCCTGCCTCTGCTACTTCGTGCGGCGGCCAATGGCCACGGCGTAGTCCTAGCCAACAAGCGACCGGTGTCCGCCTCCCAGTCGGTGTGGGATGCCCTCAATGCGGGAGGGAGGCTGCGCTACGAAGCCACCGTTGGCGCCGGTCTGCCCGTCCTCTATGTCCTGGACTACCTCCAGCGCACCGGTGACAGTGTGACCGCCATTGAGGGCATGCTGAGCGGTACGCTGGGCTACCTCTTCTCTCGCCTAGAGGCGGGGGACTCCTACTCCGGTGCTGTGAGCAAGGCCCGCGAGCAGGGCTACACCGAGCCCGATCCCCGCGACGATCTCGGCGGCATGGATGTCGCCCGTAAGGCCCTCATCCTGGCGCGGACTGTCGGCCGCCGCCTGGAGCTGAGCGATCTTCCCATTGAGGCGCTCTACCCGCAGGAACTCGCCGGCCTCACGGTGGACGAGTTCATGCAGCGTGCCTCCGAGGTGGACGCGGCCTTCTCCGCCCGCCTCTCGCAGGCGGCCGCCAAGGGTGAAGTGCTCCGGTACCTCGCGCAGGTGGACTCCTCCGGCGTCTCCATCGGGGTGCGTTCGGTGCCGCGCTCGTCTCAGTTCGGGGCTCTTGCCGGTCCCGACAACCTGGTCTCCATCACCACCGCTCGCTACACCGAGCCGCTCGCGCCCATCCGCCTCATGGGGCCCGGAGCGGGACGCAGCGTAACCGGTGCCGGCGTCCTGCGGGACGTGCTCGACCTAGCCCAGGCGATGCGGGCAGAGGGTGCTTCTGCGCCTCTATGAGAGTTGACGGCCCCTCCCCCCTCACCGCCTTTCTGGGCGACCAGATCGTCTACCGCAACCTGGAGCCGATGGCCCCGGATCTGCCGCGGTTCGCCGAGTCCGCCGCCTCATTGGGCCTACCGGCCGACAGGCTGCCCCGGAAGACGGAACGTGAGTACGCCCTAGTCGTCGCGCACATCATCCGCGGGGCTGCCCAACGGCAGGGCCGCCGGCCGCCCTCGCACCTGCTCACGGTGGGAGACACGCGCCTGAACGACGGCACCGCCTTCCGCAACCTCCAGGTCGTGACCGGCTGGGACGGTGCCGCCATCATCTGCTCCGAGAAGGCGTCGGCTCCGGCAGCGCTGGAAGAGGCCGAGCGCGGGCTCTACCTGGCCAACCATTGGCGGCTGCTGGAGGAGTTCGACCGTCTACTGCCTGCGAAGGGGCTCGTGCCGGGAGAGGACACCGTGGCTGTCATTGACCTGGACAAGACCGCCATAGGTGCCCGGGGCCGCAACGACCACGTCATTGATGAGGCTCGGCTACACGGCGTCCGGGCCACGGCGGCAGGCCTGCTCGGGACGCAGTACGACGAGGCGTGCTTCCTGGCCGCCTACCACCACCTGAACCAGCCGGCCTTCCACCGGTTCACGGCCGACAACCAGGACTACCTTGTCTACATCTGCCTGATGATCGGGGCCAAGGTGCGCTCGTTGGACGAAGTGGTTGCCGGTATCGATGACGCCTCCCACGAGACGTTCGCTCCCTTCATCGGCTGGGTGCAGGAGCATCGCCGCCTGGTTGCCGGCACCCCTCTGGGCGACGTACACGACGAGGTCTATGACCGGTTCCGCCGGGGAGACCCCACACCCTTCAAGGCGTTCCGCCGCCAGGAGTACCGCGCGACCATTGGTCGCATGGGGTGCCTTGCCGGCACTCCTTCGGCACCGGACGCCCTGTCTAGGGAGATCGTCATCACTCGCGAAGTGGCCGAACTAGTCGAGCGTTGGCGGAGTCGGGGCGCAATGATCATCGGGATCTCGGACAAGCCCGATGAGGCGGCCCTCCCCGATGCCGAAGCGGAGGCAGAGGGACTGCCACCGCTGCACCGAGCGCCCACGCATCGCGTAGGAGACAGCCTGCCTTGACCGAGAACCAAGGGGCCGACGCCGGCCTATGTGAGGTCTGCGGGAAGCCGCTTCCCTCGCCTGGAGCCGAGTGTCCCCATTGTGGACACAGTAACGACATCTCCAGCATCCTGCCGGCGGCCAGGACCACGAAGGTTTCGGCCGAGCCGGCGTCCAAGCACGTGCGACCGTCGCGCCTCTGGCTCTACGGTGTCATGGCGTTGGTGGCCCTCCTGCTGGTGGCGGCCTTAGCCGGGGCCTACGGGGTCTACACCGGGCTTCAGCAACGGGAAGACCTCAGAGCCACCACCGTCGCCGAGCACTACCAGCGCGGCCTAGACTCCCTGGAAGCGCAGGAGTACGAACTGGCCCTGGCTGAGTTCCAGTACGTGGACCGGCTCCGACCGGGGTATCATGATACCCGCACCCAAATCGAGAAGGTTGAGGCCGTCCTGCAGCAAAAGGCCACGCCCACGGCCGGGGTCCGCGAGGAAGCCGCCGCCAGCCTTCTGGCGCGAGCCCAGGACGAGATCGAGAGCGAGTCGTGGACGACCGCCGTCGCCACCCTGCGGGAACTGCAAGCCCTCGACCCGGGGTTCCACGCTGAGCAGGTGAACGCACTACTGGCGCAGAGCATGTACGGAGCCGGCACGGAAGCGCTGTCAGCGCTGGATGTGACCCGCGCGGCCGACTGGTTCAAGCAGTCGCTCGCCCTCAATCCCGAGAGCGTGGATGTCCGGCGCCAGGTGACGTTGGCGAATCTCTACCTGCAGGCGCTGTCCACATGGGGCAAAGACTGGCCGGCCACCATCGATGGGCTCACCCAACTACACAACCTCAGCCCGACCTACGCCGATACTGCCGATAGACTGGCCCTCTCCTACATGCGCTACGGAGACCAACTGTCGGCCGGCGGAGAGTGGTGCGAGGCAGCGGAGCAGTACGCTCTCTCTGCCGAGATGAAGAGCAGCGCCGCCGTCACCACCAAAGAGCAGTTGGCGGTGCGCTATTGCGAGGAGCCTCCTTCGGCCACGCCCGAGACCGAGGGCACTCCCGATGCGTTGGGCACGCCTCTCGCCACCACGCCCGCTGGTCTGACGTCCCTGCCGGCCGGTAGCCTCTACTTCGCTGCCACGGATCCGCAAACCGGCGCTGTGAGCGTGATGGTGCTGTCAGCGGGGCCGGGTCAGAGGCCCCGGACGCTGGTGGTGGGTGCGGAGCAGCCGGCGGTCCGTGCGGACGGGTCCATCGGCTACCACAACCTCTCATCCGACCGCCTTGGCGTGAGCGTGGCCACTCGCGATGGCAGCTTCGCCGCTTCGGTAACGTCCTACTCTGAGGACCAGTACCCCACCTGGGAAGCAGGAAACGCGCGGCTGGCCTTCGCCAGCACCCGGGAGAGCGACCGCAAGTGGCGCCTGTACGTGGCTCAGTCGTGGACTGGGGGCGAAGACGTCTCCATGATCGGCTATGGCAAGTCACCCACATGGGGCCCCGACGGCACCATCGCCTACAAGGGCTGCGACGCGATGGGTAACAACTGCGGCCTCTATCGTTCGCTGCCGGACGGCACTCAGCTCGGCCGCGTCACCGACAATGCCAACGACGACATGCCCGCCTGGTCACCCGACGGCCGACGGCTTGCCTTCGCCTCGCCCCGGGGTGGCACCTTCAGCATCTGGGCGCAGGACCTGCAGGGCGGGCAGCCCGTGCGTCTGACGGACGATCAGGGCCTGGACGCCGCGCCGGTCTGGTCACCCGACGGCAGGTATGTCGCATTCCTCTCCAACCGCGGCGGCGAGTGGGGCATCTGGATGGTCGAGGCCGCCGGCGGTACCCCGAGGAGGCTCGTGTCACTGGGCCAGGTCCCCGGAGACTGGGATGTCTACAAGATGGCCTGGCGCTAGCGCCGGGCCGTCGCCCGATTGAGCGCGCTAGTCCCCCGATCCGACGGCGCTCAGCGCCCTGAAGACGATCTCCAGGGAGCGGATATTGTCCTGACAGGTGGTGGCTGGACGCGGCCCGCCTCGCAGAGCCTCGACGAACTCGTGCAGCAAGTACGACTGACCGGTGCGCGGCAGTGCCACCTCCGGCACCGGCTCCGGCTCCGCCCCCGGCCGGTACACCAGCACCCGGTCGCCCTCCAAGGTGACGACTCCGCCCTCGCACTCGAAGCGCCACTCGCCGTTCCAGGGCGTCTCCGCCCCTTGCGAGCACCAGGAAGCATGGTAGCCGACCTGCACCTGCCCCTCGCAGCTCAGGCTGAGGTGCGCCGAGGCGTCGCCGTCGAACCAGCTCCACGCCGGGTTGAAGGCGAAGCCGCGTACCTGCACTACCTCGCGGCCAAGCAAGTAACGCATCATGTCGAAGTGATGGATGCTCATGTCCACGATCAGCGGATGCGCCATGCTCTCGCGGAAGCCGCCGAAGTGGGGCCCACGGAAGAATCGGACCGTAGCGGCGCCCACCTGCCCCACAGCGCCTGAATCAAGCACTGACTTCAGCGTCTGCACCGGAACGCTGTAGCGGTAGTTCTGCGCCACCATGTGCAGGACGCCCGTCTCGTCGGCCGCGGTCACGATCTCGGCCGCCGCCTCCATGGTGTCGGCCAGCGGCTTCTCCGACAGGACGGGCACCCCGGCCCGCAATGCCTCCACCGACTGCTCACGGTGGAACTGCGGCGGCGTGATGACCAGCACTCCGTCAGCCTCCAGGCGCCCCAATGCCTCGCTGAGGGTGGCGTAGACCGTACCTGGGTTCAGGTCATAGGCGTCGCACTGCTTCCGGGCGATGGCCTCATCGATCTCGACGAGACCGGCGTACTCCGCCTCATCCGAGCCGCCCACGGCCCGCAGCCAGGCGTTGCCCATGCCGCCCATGCCCACCTGAATCAGCCGCACCACTATGCACCTCCCACGCGAGGCGTCACGCCCCGCCCTAGGCTTCGCGTCGCTTGACCTCGTCCCAGAGCGCGTCCTGCTCCGGCAGGCTCAACCGAGCCAGGTCCAGATCACGCTCGACCGCCAGCGCCTGCATCGCCTCGAATCGGTGCCGGAAGCGGGCGTTGGTTGTCCGCAGAGCCGTCTCGGCATCGAGATCGAGGTGCCTCGCCAGGTTAACCACCGTGAACAGCAAGTCGCCGAGCTCGTCCTGGCGCCTGTCCTCTGGCGCCGCGCGCAGCTCGCCGATCTCCTCGGCCAGCTTGGCCCACACGCCGTCAGCGTCAGCCCAGTCAAAACCGACTCGTGCCACCCGCTTCTGGTAGGCGTTGGCCTGCCCCAGCGCCGGTAGGCCGCCGGGCACTCCGGCCAGGAGCGATCGCGAATCGCTCTCGCCGCGTTCGGCCCGCTTGATCTCCTCCCAGTTGCGCAGCACCTCCCCCGAGTCGCTGACCGAGGCGTCTCCAAAAACATGCGGGTGCCGGCGGCGGATCTTCTGGTCGATGCCCGCCACCACATCGTAGATGCCGAACAGACCACCTTCGGAAGCGATCTGAGCGTGCATGCAGATCTGCATCAGCAGGTCGCCCAGCTCGACCCGTAACTCCGCCCAGTCCTCGTTGTCTATCGCCTCGAGCACCTCGTGGGTCTCCTCCAGCAGCGCCTCCCGGAGCGACTGGTGGTCCTGCTCGCGATCCCAGGGACAACCGCCCGGCGCGCGTAGGCGGGCGACGGTGTCCTGAAAGGCCTCCAGGCTCGAAGGCTGCGCACGTGGCGGAACGTACAGCGCCGTGAGGTGGTCGATGCCGGTCTGGCGATCGAGCTCGGTCAGGGGCACCGTTCGCACCGCTTCGTCACGGGTCCCGGCGGCGCGCACCAGGGACACCGGGTGCTCGGGCGCGTAGGAAGCGAGCAGGGTCAGCTTCACGGCCGAGGCAGTGTCGCGGTCATACAACTGGCTGATGAGCGCCGGCCGGTCCACGATCAGGTCCGGATGCCAACGCTGCGCCAGCCCCAGCGCATCCACCAGCTGCAG
>JAAYAV010000297.1 GCA_012719195.1 Anaerolineae bacterium
CGGGAGGCATTCCCCATGAGACCTAACCGCCTGCGTGAACTGCTGGACCAGGACGCGCCCAGCATCGGCACCCACGTGCAGTGCACCTGGCCCGCCATCGTCGAGCTCATCGGCCAGACCGGCATGTACGACTACGTGGAACTGGTGGGCGAGTACGCCCCCTACGACCTCTATTCCCTGGACAACTTCGGCCGCGCCGTGGACCTCTTCGCCGACTTCAGCGCCATGTTCAAGGTGGACCAGGAACCGCGCGGCTACCTGGCGCAGCGGGCCATGGGCGCCGGCATCCAGAACCTCCTCTTCGCCGACATCCGCACCGTCGAGGACGCCCGCCGCTGCGTCAGCATCGTCCGGGCGGAGTCGCCCCAGACGGGCGGCATCCACGGGGTGCACATGCGGCGCTCGGTGGGGTACGTGCAGGACGTGGGCAACGCCGCCTTCGTGCAGTCCCTGGAGGACGCGGTCGTCGCCCTCATGATCGAGAAGAAGACGGCGGTGGAGAACCTGGAGGAGATCCTCGAGGTCAAGGGCGTGGACATGGTGCAGTTCGGCCCGGCCGACTACTCCATGAGCCTGGGCATCCCCGGCCAGTGGTCCGATCCGCGAGTGTGGGAGGCGCAGAAGCTCACCATCGAGACAGCCCTGAAGATGGGCGTGGCGCCGCGGGCGGAGATCGGCTCGGTGGATCAGGCCAAGCGCTTCCTGGACCTGGGCGTGAAGCATTTCTGCATCGGCACCGATGTGGTGGTCCTGTCGCAGTGGTGGAAGAAGAGCGGCGACGACCTGCGCAAGCTGGTCGAGACCGCGTAAGTCCGAGGGGGACTGAATGGACATCAACCGCGTATCGTGCTGCTCCTATCCCATGCGTCACCAGCAGCCGGAGCACGTCTTCCGGGCGCTGGCGGAGGCGGGCTACAAGAAGGTGGACCTGTGGGGCGGCCTGCCCCACTTCGACGTCAACGAACCCGGCTACGACTTCGACGCCGTCCTGGCGCTGTCCGACAAGTACGGCGTGCGCATCGGCAACATCGGCTCCTACTGTGGGGCCGGCTTCACCAGCGACGACGAGGCCGAGCGCGAGTCCGAGGTGGAGAAGACGGTGAAGGTGCTGGACGCGGCCGCGCGCTGCGGGGCCCGCTCCGTGCGCAGCGTCCTCGGTCGGCCGGAGTCGCCCGACCTACTGGACCGCATCCTGCCCTACTACCAGCGCGTCGCCGAGCACGCCGAGAAGGTGGGCGTGTACATGGGGGTGGAGAACCACGGCGGCCCCTGCAGCGGCAACCCGCCGCTACTGCGGGAGTTCTTCAGCCGGGTGGGCAGCAAGTACACCGGCGTCCTCTACGAGCCCTGCAACCTGATGGTGGCCGGGGTGGACTACAAGGACGCCTTCGAGGTGATGAAAGACCACATCACCCACATGCACGTGAAGGACTGCTACCCCATTGACGGCAAGATGCGCGTCGTGTGGCTGGGCACCGGCATCATTGACTACCGCTGGGTGATCGCGGCGCTGGAAGGTATCGGCTACGACGGCGATTACCCCATCGAGTACGAGGTCCACGACGAGTCGCCCGAGCGCGGCATCGGCAAGTGGCTCGACATGTGGATGAAGCTCTGACCTAAGTCCGCTCGCTCGCTACGCAATGGGGCCGGCACAGGGGCACGGCCCCTACGATCAACCCGCATCGCTTCGGTAGGGGAGGGCCACTGCGCCCTCCCTCATTTCGTCTCAATCAGTCTAGGCTGCACATGGTTAGGGGTTTGCACCCTCCAACTCCGTCGTGTATGCCATTGACAGATTCCCTTTGGCGCAGATAATGGCGCCATGAAGATGGCCCGGCCGAGCGGTTGATGTGGTCTGGCTGTCTTGGCTCAGGCATCTCGGCTCGGCTACGCATGGTGCACCCTGCAGCCCGCCACTCGGCGGGCTCGACGGCCGAGCCAGTCCCTTGCCCGTCTCACAGAGGAGGTGAACAAACCCGGCGCGAGGGGAGAGGAGTTGGTGGGGTCAAGAGGTGATCCGCAGCAGAGCGATCAGCGCTGTAGCTTCGTTCATGCAAGGGGGGCAGTAAGAGATGAGTATGCCATTCACCCGACGTGACTTCCTGAACCTGGTAGCCTTGGGTAGTGCGGGAGCATTGGCGTCGTGTGCTCCGGCTACGCCTGGAGCAGTTACGGGCGTGCCGGAAACGGCCGCGCCTGAAGCCGTCACCACCTTGGGGTTCCCCCGTGCCGAGACCGTCTTTGCCCAGCAGCTGACGGGACGCAATGCCACTCCCAGCAACTTCAACCTTTGGGCGGGCTGGCGCCAGCGGGACCGCGGCATGCAACAGGTCATGCACGAGCAGCTGTGGATCGACGATTTTGAGCGAGGCGAACTCATAGATGCGTTAGCCGTTGCCCCGCCGGAGTACAGCGACGACTTCATGACGATGACCTTCCAGATCCGCGAGGGTGTGTACTGGAGCGACGGCACCGAACTCACCGCTGAGGATGTTGCGTTCACCATCGACTTCACCCGTTTGGCTGCCGGCGCGTCCTTCAACGCCAGCGTGGCGGCGCAGGTGGAGAGCGTCGAGGCGACAGACAACCAGACGGTTGTGGTTCAGCTCAAGGAGCCGAACCCTCGTTTCCACTTCGAGAACCTCTGCGACCTGTGGGGCAGCCTGTGCGTGATGCCGAAGCACGTGTTCGGGCAGTTCCTGGTGGATGGCGAGGTTGACTCTGAGGGCTTCTTCGCCTTCGAGTACAATCCACCCCTCAGCAGCGGGCCCTACAAGCTGCACAGCTTCGATCCGGCCGGCAACTGGACGGCGTGGGAGAAGCGCGAGGATTGGGAACGCACACCTACCGGTATGCTCTTCGGCGAGCCCAAGCCGAAGTACGTGGTATTCGTGGACTATGGCGACTTCACGGCCCGCGTCATCGCCATGACTCGCCACGAGGTGGATCAGGTCGACCTGGACTTGCCTGCCATCCGAGCCGCCACTAGGGCGGAGCCGACCGCCCGCGGCTACTATGCCGATCAGGGGTTCCCTTGGCTGCAGTCCAACCGCCACCCGGGTGTCGGTGGGGCGGTGTTCAACACCCTCAAGCCCCCGTTCGACAACCCGGACGTCCGCTGGGCGCTCACCCTGGCCATTGAGCCGGTCTCCTACAGCACGACCGCGTTCGACGGGTGTGCCGCCATGAACCCGCTGCCCATCGTCGTCAACGCCCCGCAGATGCAGGAGCCCTACATCAAGCCACTGATGGAGTGGCTGGAGGGCTTGACCATCGATGTGGGTGACGGCGAGATGGTCAATGTGTGGGATCCCACCGCGCCGGCGCGACTGGTTGAGGATGCGCGCGAGCGGGGCTTCGAGTTCCCGGATGACGCAGACCTGATCAGGTCGGCCTTCGGCTACGGCTCGTGGCAGTACAACCCCGATGCGGCCACCAAGCTGCTCATGAAGGCGGGCCTTCAGCAGGACGCCGACGGCAAGTGGCTCCTGGCCGACGGCACACCTTGGCAGTTCAGCGTCTACACCGACGCTCTCCCCGGTCGCTGGGCCTACCAGAACGCTCAGGCAGCGTACGTGGAGTGGCAACGGTTTGGGCTGGACGTGAGGTTCGAGGTGGGCGAGGCAGGGCAGCTGCGGATCGAGCACGGCAACTTCGATGTCTGCGGCGGCCAGACGCACGGCAGCAACTACCTGGAGAACCCCGATCTCTTCAGAACGTTCACTTCCTTCCACTCGTCGTATCTGGAACCGGTTCTGGGCGAACGCCATTGGGGCCATGCCTCGCGCTGGACCGATGCGACGGTGGATGCGCTGCTCGACGAGATCCGGGTAACGAATCCGATCGACTTCGACACGCTGCAGCCACTGGGTCTGGACCTGCTCAAGACCTGGATAATGGCCATGCCCGGCATCTCGGGCACTACGTCGCTGGACCCGTATGCGGTCTCGAGCTACTACTGGACCGGCTGGCCGAGTGCTGAGGATCACTTCATCGTGCCTTACCATCACTATCCGAACTTCAAGTACCTTCTGACCTTCTTGACTCCCGCAGCCGGCTAGCACAGCGGCACAAGAGCGCCCGCGAGCAGGCACTACG
>JAAYAV010000298.1 GCA_012719195.1 Anaerolineae bacterium
GTGTCTCGGCGACCGAGATCGCGCAGATCGAGCAAGAGCTGATCGAGGAGGGCATGCCCCGCGAGGAGGTGCTTCGCTTCTGTGACGTGCACTTGGCGGTGTTCCAGGAGTCGCTGGCAGCGGGAGACACCCTGGCTCCAGCCGGGCACCCCATCCACACGCTGATGGAAGAGCACCGGATCATGCTGAGCCAGGCGCAGGCGCTGGCGCGGCTGGCCCAGGACATCGAGCAGACGGGCAGCGTAAGCGAGGAGTCGGAGTCGGCGCTCGAGCAGGCGGAGGCGAACATCCTCGGGGCGGAGAGCCATTACGTCCGGGAGGAGAACGTCCTCTTTCCCTACTTGGAGAAGCACGGCATCGTGCAGCCGCCGGCGATCATGTGGATGGAGCATGACCAGATCCGCGACCTGAAGAAGGCGGTGCTGGCAGCACTGGGCCGGCGGGGCACGGTGGACGCGGCGGCCTTCGGGCGCCATCTGAACGCGGGCGCCGTCTCGCTGGCAGAGACCATCGCCGGGCACTTCTACAAAGAGAACAACATCCTCTATCCGACCGCCATGCGGGTGATCACGGAAGAGGAATGGCCCGAGCTGCGGGCGGAGTTCGATGAGCTCGGCTACGCGCCCTTCACTCCGGCCATGCCGGCGGCCGAGGAACGCGCCTCGGTCATCTCCAGCAGCGCCGAGGGAGGCTCGGTGCGCTTCGGCACGGGCACCCTGCCGCTCGAGGCTCTGGAAGCCATTCTCAACACGCTACCAGTCGACATAACCTTCGTCGACAGGGACGACCGGGTGCGCTACTTCAATGACATGGCAGACCGTGTCTTTCCGCGGGCGCGCGCTGTGCTTGGGCGCACCGTGCAGCACTGCCATCCTCAGAAGAGTGTGCACGTCGTCAACAACATTCTCGAGGGGTTCCGCCAGGGGAACGATGAGCCGGCTGAGTTCTGGCTGGAGATGCGGGGCAAGTTCATCCACATCCGCTACTACCCGGTCCGCGATGGCGAGGGGCGGTACCTCGGTTGTCTGGAAGTGATGCAGGACGTGACCGGCATCCGGGCGCTGACGGGGGAGAAGCGTCTTCTTTAGCGCACCAAGCCAGGCCCCGAAGCAGCAGAACCACTGGAGCGCGACCTAACCTGGTCGCGCTCTTTGCTTTGCCGTGGGCTAGAGCGCGAGGGAGCGGACGCCGCCGGTGCCGGAGAGCAGCCCGCGCCGGTTGTCGGGGTCGAGGACGACGACGATGCTGTCCGGTAGCGAGGCCTCGAGGATCGCCGCTGACTTCTCGAGGGTTAGCCAGCCCACGTTGGCGTCAAGGTGTCGCGTGAGGGCCTCCACGTTCTCCGTGCCGCCTGTCCCCAGCGATCCCGCTACGAGGACGGGCAGACCGGAGTCGACCGGGGGGGACTCGCCGAGGGGCAGAGCCATCGCCTCGCCGGTGACGTTGTCGTAGAGGAGATGCAGGCAGGGGCGCGGGGTGGGCAGCCCCTCCAGCAACTGGCGGGCCGCCTCGAGAGAGCGGGTGGTCCCCAGGCAGTGCTCGGCGGCGAGGGAGGGAGGGACTCCAGGCCCAAGCCAAGTGGCGTCTGGGCCGCAGAGGGTGACGAGGCTCAGACCCGCGTTGGAGCCCATGTGCCGGCCTGCCCGCCCCCCTGACGCCAGCCCGGCATAGCCGCCCCCCGTCCGCCATGCCAGCGGCTCCATCGTGGGCAGGAAGGCAGCGCCCAATAGCCCGGGCTGGCCGGGCTGGCGGGGAGAGACGAAGGCCAGCCCCCGGGGCAGGTAGTACCGGAGGAAGTCTCGCGGTAGGGAGAGCGCCTCGAGCAGGGTGTATGACGAGAGGTCCGCGCGGGATACCCCGTACTCATCGGCTTGACTCTCGAGGCGCGCGGCCAGGGACTCGGGGAGGGCGTCGCGCGCGTGGCCCAGGGAGGCAGTCCACCGGCCGGCACCGTAGCGAGAGGCCAGCCGGAGATAGCGCTCCAGTTCGGCGCGGGCCTCCGGTCGCGGCTCCTTTCGACCCGGTTCGCCCGTCAGGGCGGCGGCAGCGGTGACGGCGCCCGCTAAGAGGACGCGGCGAGTGTGGCGCACGACCTACCCCGGAGCCACCGTGGCCGCCGGCTCGGCGGGCTCCACGGCCGTGATCTGCACCTCAACGGACTCGGGGAGGACGCCCTTGAGCTCTATGCCGGCGGGCACAACCACCGTTGGGGTGAGCCGGTGCGTCCCGGGTGCCAGGTCGACGAGGTTGACCCTGATCTCGATGTCGTCGGGAACCAGGTTCTGCAACTGGGCCAGCGGCCCGGAGAGTACCACGTCCACGGCCTCGGGAGAGAAGCTGGCCTCGAAGCCCGGGGCCAGTCCCTGCGCCTGCACGGGCGCTTCCATGGTGCGGCCGGAGGTGATGGGCACTACCTCTATGAGCACTTCGACGGTCTGAGAAGCCTCGGGGCTGTCCGGCACTACGGTAACGCCGGGCGGCAGCAGCAGGTTGACGCGGCGAGTAACCGATTCGGTGGCGCCCGAGATCTCGATGGGCTCGGTGCTGATGTAGCCCTCTAGCTGCTGCAGCGAGTCCGGCAGGCCGAGCAGCGTTACCCGGGAAGGGGTAACAGTGATGTTGCTCACGGAGTAGAGGGCGGCCACCTCTCCCACCAGATTGACGCGCACCGGCACGCTGGGCTCCCAATTGGCCCGCTGCGCCAGCTCGATCTTCACGTTCACCATGGTGGGGGTCACGGTGACGCCGGTGATGGGGAGCGCGTCCTCGCTGAGCGGAGAGGGCGCCAAGTCGCGGTCGATGCTCTCGGTAGTGCCGCGGAGCCAGACGTCCACGCCGACCTGGGTCACGCGCTCCACCGCGGGTTGCGGTCCGCTCACCTCCACCTCGGCCGGGGTGGCTACCGGGTCACGGGTGACGTAACCGAGGGGGGCGGAATCGATCACGTTGATGCGGACGGGCACCATTTTGGCGACAAGATGCTCTAGGCGGACGGTGGTGAGGGCCGGGGTACGCTCGATCAGACGGACGCCGTTGCGCTTGACCTGAACCACCACCGGCAACTGAATCTCTTCGCCGATCGGGGCCTGGCTGAGGTCGATGTAAGCCTCGATATCGCTGCTGCTGAGGATGTTCCAGACATCCTGGGGAGCGTTGAGACGCACCTGCACCGTGGTATCGAGGCGGTTGACGAGCACGGTGCCATCAGGCTGATTGCGCACCTGGATGGCCAGGGGCTGGCGGAAGGCCTGCGTCACCGAGGGGTTCTCGGCGCTGATGGCTCCCGCCCACACAACGAAGGCGAGGATGAGGGACAGCACGATGGAGCCCAGGGTGTTGGCCATGCGGCGCGCTTGCGGGCCGAGTATGGGTCTCATGAGCGTGTCGACCTCCCGCCGGCACCGGGGAAGGCTCCTCGGAGGCGGCCGGTTAGGGAGTTGTCGGGACTAGGCGAGAAGAAGGCGCTCAAGACGGTGCGGAGGCGATCGCCATCCAGCCGGCGGATCATGCGGCCGTTATGGGCCACGCTGATGACGCCCGTCTCCTCGGAGACGATGACTGCCACGGCATCGCTGCGCTCGGTGACACCGATGGCGGCCTTGTGGCGCGTGCCCAGGACGTGACTCGTGGCCAGACGTTCTGACAGGGGCAGGACGCAGGACGCGGCCGCCAGGCGGTCGCCGCGTATGACTACCGCCTGGTCGTGCAGGGCGGTGTTGGGGTAGAAGATGGTCAGCAGCAACTCGCTGGAAACCTCGGCGTCGACGGAGACTCCGGTGTCGATGACGTCCTGCAGGCCGGTTTCGCGCTCAAACACGATGAGGCCGCCATGGCGCCGGTCGGCAAGGCGGGCGCATGCCTCGGTCACCTCTTCGATGACCAGATCCATGGAGACTTCGCGCCCGAACCAGCTCGCCATCGGCCCCGCACGACCGAGCCGCTCCAGGGCGCGCCGGAGCTCGGGCTGGAAGATGACGGGCACGGCGACGAGGAGGGCTGGCAGTGAGTTGCTCATCAGCCAGGAGAAGGCGGGCAGGGGCAGCAGGTTGGTCATCAGGACGGCGATGATGGCCAAGAAGATCAGGCCGCGCAACACCAGGACCGCTTGGGTGCGACGGAGCACGGTCAGCAAGCCATAGATGATGGCCCCGACCAGCAGAATATCCAGCAGGCTGAGCCAGGTCAGCCGCTGTACCAACCAGGAGAGCTGGGACAATGAAGTCTCCCCTAGAGCCGGGGCCGACCGATGCCGGCGGCCGCGGCCCGTGCGGCCCGCTCGCTAGGCGCCCGGGCTTCCGAGTAACTGCAGCAGTACGGCCTTCTGAGCGTGCATGCGGTTCTCGGCCTGGTCGAAGACGGCAGAATGGGGACCGTCAATCACTTCGGCCGCTATCTCCTCGCCGCGATGGGCCGGGAGGCAATGTAGGACCGCGGCGTGTGGCGCCGCTTCGGCCAGCAGGCGAGTGCCGATCTGGTAACCTTTGAAGCGGTCCAGCCGCTCCTGCGTCTCTGCTTCCTGACCCATGCTCGTCCAGACGTCGGCGTAGAGAGCGTCGGCGCCGCGGGCGGCCGCGATCGGGTCGTGTCCGATCTCGATGGTGGCGCCGGTCTCGGCGGCCGCTTCTCGGGCGACGCGAACAACCTCCGGGTTGGGTTCGTAACCTGGCGGTGTGGCCACAACAACGTTCACCCCGAGCTTCGCGCCACCGAGCAGAAGAGAGTGAGCAACGTTGTTTCCGTCACCAATGTAGGCGAGGCGGATGCCGGCCAGCTTGTCGAAGCGGTCCCATACGGTCAGGTAGTCCGCCAGAGCCTGGCAGGGATGGTAGAGGTCGGAGAGACCGTTGACCACGGGCACGCTGGAGAAGGCAGCCAGTTCCTCGATGTCGGCGTGGCTGAAGACGCGTGCCATAATCCCGTCCACGTACCGGCTGAGGACGCGCGCCACGTCTGCGACGCTCTCGCGCTCGCCGAGGCGGATCTCCTGCGGCGAGAGGTACATGGCCGAGCCGCCCAACTGCTGTATGGCACGCTCGAAGGACACGCGCGTTCGCAGCGAAGGCTTCTGGAAGACCATCGCCAGCGACTTCCCTTCCAGCGCCGGGCGGTTTCCGCCCCGCCGCCACTCGGAGCGCAGGGCGCGAGCTGACTCGAGGAGGTTCAGGGTCTCGGCGGAGGAGAGGTCGGCCAGGGTGAGCAGGTGGTTCACGGACGGTGCCTCCGAGGTGACGTTGCCTTCCGGCGGAGTATAGCACAGCAGGCGCTGGCTGCCAGCCGAGGAAGGCGTCTTCGGAGGGTCTAGTAGGCGTTGGGATCGCGGAAGATTCGGAAGGCGGTCCGGAGGATGATCTTCACGTCGAGTAGGACGGACCAATTCTCCACGTACCAGAGGTCGTACTTGGTCCGCTCCTCGATGGAGGTGTCGCCGCGGAGCCCGTTGACCTGGGCCCAGCCGGTGAGGCCGGCTTTCTCCCGGTGACGGTCCATGTAGCGAGGAATGCGCTGACGGAACTGCTCCACGAAGACGGGCCGTTCCGGTCGGGGGCCGACCATACTCATCTCGCCCAGGACCACGTTGATGAACTGGGGCAGCTCATCGAAGCTGTACTTGCGCAGGAAGCTTCCTAGGCGAGTGCAGCGGGGGTCGCCGGCACGGGCCCAGACGGGGCCGGTCTCGGCCTCGGCGTCCACGCGCATGGTGCGGAATTTGATCACCGGGAAGGGCTTGCCGTCGAGCCCGGTTCGTTCTTGCACGAAGAGGGCCGGGCCGGGCGAGTCTAGCTTGACGAGAACGGCGATCAGGATCATCAGCGGGGAGGTGGCGATGAGGAAGATGGTCCCGCACACGAGATCGAAGGCGCGCTTGAGGGTGAGCTTCCAGCCGCGCAGAGCCAGATCGCGGACGGTGAGCATGGGGAGGCCGTCGAGGTCGCCGATGCTGACCTCAGAGGCGATGATCTGGAACACGTCGGGGAACACCCGAATGCCGATGCGGCCACGATCGCACTGCGAGATGATCTCCAGCAAGCGGTCGGTGGGGGCCTCGGGCATGGCCACCAGCACCTCGTCGACCTCGTGCCGATCGATGATGGCGGAGAGGTCGGTCACCTTGCCGAGAATGGGCAAGTCGAGGACGTCGCCGCTGTTACCGTTGGCGTCGACGAAGCCGACCGGCTCGTAGCCCAAGTGGGGAGCGTGGAGGATCTTCTGCAGCAGGAGTTGGCCCACCTCGCCCGTCCCGACGATGAGCACGCGATCAGTGCCCAGGCCGGAGCGCCGCAGGAGCCGCTGCCCGTAACCGTGCAGCAGCCGGCCCACCATCACCAGGACGATGTTGAGCACCCAGGCATAGACGAGCATCAGCCGGGGGAAGTCCAGTTCGCCCTTGTAGACGAGGGAAGTGACGGCAATGGCAATCAGGCTGCCGACGGAGACGGCGGCGAACACGGCGTAGAGCTCATCCACGCGCGAAGCCACTCGCTTCACGTGGTACAGCTTAGCGAAGAAGAAGACGGCTATCATCACGCCCACCTGGATGAGCATCATCCCCAGGTAGACGCCGAAAGCGGGGATGGCCGAGTTGGCGGGCGAATCGGACGCCACCCGGATCAGGTAGCCGAGGTAGAAGGCCAAGGCCGTCATGGCGGCGTCGATGAGGACCAGCAGGATGGTGGAGACGGTACGGAAACGCCTCTTGGACACCCTAAGACCCCCGTGAGTGACCAACGAACCGCTGCAGGGCACCGATTCCGGCTCGAACTAGGGGCGGCTGACCCGGCAAGGCGGTGTCGGCGTAGTGTTTATCGTAGAAGATGCGCATGGCGCGGAAGAACTCGCGTCCGGCGCGATCACTCTGGGAACTGGAGGCACGCTTATAGTGCAATACGGTCACGTCGGGCCAGTATACCACGCGCCAGCCGAGAGCGTGAAGTCGGTAGCAGAGGTCAAGGTCCTCGCCGTACATGAAGAAGGTCTCGTCCAGCCCACCGATCTGCTCCAGTGCGGCCGTCCGGAGGAGCATAAAGGCTCCCACGAGCGAGTCTACGTCGGCCTCATGCCTGGGATCGAGGTAGGTGAGGTTGTAGGCGGCCAGTGTGCGGCTGCGGGGGAACAGGCGGGACAGTCCGCTGAACTTGGCCAGGGCGTTGAGAGGGGTGGGGAAGCTACGGCGGCAGGCCAGATCGAGACCGCCGTCGGCCAGCACTAGGCGCGGCCCCATCGCTCCAATGTCGGGATGAGCGTCCATGTAGCGGATGGCATCCGCCAGGGCCGAGGGTGGCAGCAGGGTATCGGGGTTGAGCATTAGCTGGTAGCGGCCGGTGAAGCGGGCGAAGCCCAGGTTGTTGCCGTGCGGGTAGCCCAGGTTTCCGCTGCGCACGACGGCATACTCAGGGAACTCCTGCTCCACCATCTCTGCACTGCCGTCAGCGGAGTCGTTGTCGATGACGGTCACGGCCAACGTGAGGCCGTTGAGACGGCTCTCGCGCAGCGAGGCGAGGCAGTCCCGCAGTAGATCGCGTACCTTGAAGGTGACTATGATGACGTGAAGGTCGGACACGGGCGACATGCGTCAGCCTCAGGGATAACGTGCCGGCTAGGAGCCGGTCGGCGCCGGGCGCGGATGCGAAGACGGTTGCTGCAAGAGCCGGACCAGCACCTCGCGGGCGGCTCGGGCCGCTCGGCCCCGATGGGAAATGGCGTTCTTCTCTTCCGCCGTCAGCTCGGCCATGGTCTTGCCCGTCCCCGGGACCTCGAAGAGCGAGTCATAGCCGAAGCCGCCCGAGCCTCGCTCTTGCCGCCCGATGGCGCCCTCGACGGAGCCCTCGACGATGTGGAAGCGGCCGCCCCAGTAGAGGGCGATCACGCAGCGGAAGCGGGCGGCGCGCTGAACGTCGGGGACGTCCTTCATGGCCACGAGCAGCTTGCGACGTCGATCGGCATCAGTGGCGCCTTCCCCGGCATAGCGGGCGGAGTGCACCCCAGGCAGCCCACCGAGAGCGTCGACTTCCAGGCCGGAGTCGTCGGCGAGCACCGGAAGGCCGGTGGCGTCGGCGTAGGCGCGGGCCTTGAGCTTCGCGTTGGCGGCAAAGGTACCGCCGTCCTCGGCCACGTCAATGTCCAGGGCCAGATCGGCCGGCGCCACCAGGTCGACGGGTAGCCCGGCGAGAATGGCGCGGTACTCGCTGAGCTTGCCGGCGTTGCCGGTGGCGATGAGCAGCTTGGGACGGCTCATGTCAGGACGTCACGGTGCGCAGGGCCAGTATGAGGACCGCCTGCACGACCACGGCGCCGCTCCACAGGAAGTAGGAGAGCACCCGCTCGCGGCCGTAGGCCCAGGCGCCGAGCAGCGAGTTGACCACGAGGACCAGCATGCCGACGATGGGCAGGTAGAAGATGTCTCGCGGCGGCGCCAGGCGGTCGGGTTCAGCGGTCACGCCAAAGTGCATTGGGATCTGCTCCGGCAGGCTCGGGTAGCGCCAGAAGGCGAGGCCGAGCAGAACGAGCACTCCCAGCACCGCCACCGCCGTCAGGGTGCGGCCCAGGCGGTCGCGCCAGAAGAGGGAGCGGAGGAGGGGCGGCAGGTCCAGGGCGTGCGCAAGCGGGCGCAGAGGACCGAGAGCGCGCTCCATCTCGTAGGTGCGACGGAAGGAGTCGGGCTCCTCGGGTGAAATGGCGTACACCAGCGAACCGGCGCGGACGTAGAGGCATTGCTCGGGCGGGGCGGTGGCGACTGAGACGAAGGTGAGCCCGTCGAGGGAACGCTCGCGGCCGACGTTGTGCCCGGGGAAGCGTAGGCCCCGGAATCCGGTGCCAAGGATGTCTTGCGGCATGGCGTAAATGCCCCCGATGCTCTCCATGGGCACGGTGATGCGCCAGCCGCCGGCGCGAATCTGGAGGCCGTTGCGGTCGAGCTGGTAGGCAAGGGAGCGGAACACGAAAGCGTAGAGCAGCAGGATCACGCCGAGGACCAGGGCGGCTGAGGCCAGGAGCAGAAGGACGAAGGTGGCGGGGCCGACGGCGCTGGTGGCGGCCAGCCACGCCAACAGACCCCCCAGCACGAGGGTGGTGAAGGCGGACGGGACGAGTATCTGGGCGGCGGGCCCGGGCAGAGGCCGGAATGTCATCTGGCGCTCCTTAGGGCAGCGGCCACACGCTCCGGCAGCAGCTCCTGCCACGGCTGCACTGCCTCCAGGCAGTCATGGGCCGTCATGTCGAGAGCGATTGGTGTGATGGAGACCATACCGTGCTCCACTGCCCAGATGTCGGTGTCCGGGTCGGGTTCGCCGCCGGGAGGGTCTCCGCCGATCCAGTAGTAGGGTCGGCCGAGAGGATCCTCGCGCCGGAGGAGCCGATCGCGGTAGACGCGCCGCCCGAGCTTTGTCCAGCAGGTGCCGGCCAACTCGCCGGCGGGCAGGGCCGGGACATTGACGTTGAGCAGGACACCGGGCGCCATTCCGGCGCCGGGCAGAGCGGCCGTGATGGCAGCCGCCACCCGGGCCGCGGGGCCGAAGTCGGCGGTGGGATCGTAGGAGTTGAGCGAGACGGCCAGTGCCGGTAGGCCGCTGATGGTGGCCTCTATGGCGCCCGCAACCGTGCCCGAGTAGGTGATGTCCTGCCCCAAGTTGGCCCCGACGTTGATGCCCGACACCACCAGGTCGATGGGCGCCTCCACGACACCCAAGACAGCGAGCGCGACGCAGTCGGAAGGGGTACCGCTGGAGGCCAGGGCGGGGGTGCCGTCGGCCAGGCGCACGGACGCGACGCGAAGGGGCTTGTGCATGGTCTTGTTGTGTCCGGCGGCGCTCCAGTTGTGGTCGGGAGCGAGCACGGTAACCGACCCGACGGAGCGGAGGGCCGCCGCCAGCGCCATGAGGCCGGGCGAATCCACCCCGTCGTCGTTGGTCACCATTATGTGGAGTGAACGGTCATGACTCACGAGGCCCATTCTAGCACAGGGCGGGCCTGATGCTGAATCTAAGCCGGTTCCGATCAAATGCCCCCGGTTTGGGGCCGATTCGGGTAGACGAGGGCATCGGGCCCGACTATACTCTAGACAGATTCCGTGCAGGGCGCTCCCGGCGCCCACCGTCTGCGCAAGCCCGGAGGAACGCGCTCCGGGGGGTCAGCTTGCGCGGGGGCGGCAAGGGCAACTGCATCAAGCCACGCAACTGAGGAGTGGGGCGATGGGCACACCGAGGTTTCGCCGTCTGGGTCTAGTTCTCGCAGTGGTTCTGGTCCTCTCCGGAGTCATGCCCGCCTATGCTGCCGATCCGGGCGGTACGGCGGAGCCACCGGTGCTGGAGGTCCAGGTCTCGGACACGGGGGACTGGGCCTTACTGCTACCGGGCGCACCGCCGGACCTGAACTCGCAGGCCATCGGTGCGCTGACGCAGAGGTTCGGCCTCGCCGTCCCTTCGCTCGCCCTCGACACGTCCTACTTGAGGATGGCCGATGACACCGGCGTGTCGATGCTGGCGTTGGTGAAGCAGGGAGAGGACGTCACCGTCTTCTTGAACGGTGAGGCACTCACCACTCTGACACTGACGGAGGAGGCTCTCGGTTCGGTGGCCGGAGGCATGGCGCCGGAACTGGAGCAGTTGGCTACCTGGCTTTCTGGGGCGAGCGTGGCCACGGTGGTGCGCCTGCCCGCCGGCGAGGGCCTGGCGCTGGACCTGAGCCGCAGCCTGAGGCCGGACGTAGAAGCGGAGTCGCTCAACGTCATCGACCTAGGGGCAACCATCTCGCCGGACGGCAGACTGATCTCGGTAGCCGGCTTGGATGCCGCTCAGCTGGGTCTGGGCATGACGCTGTTCGACCCGGCTATGCTCGAGGTTCTGCCGCTGGATGAGTTGGGGCTGCGCGAGTTGGGCCTGACGGTGGTCGGTGGCGGCGTCGGTCTGAGCGTGAGCGGCGAGGACTGGCTTCGCTTAGGCTGGGACCCCGACTACTTGCTGGCCAACGCCGACAGGTTCGCGGGCATGGCGGGGATGACGTTGCCGGCGGAGCAGATGAGCTTGGCCGGGCTGGCGGTGGATTGGCTCAAGGAGACGCGGCTCAGCGCGGATGTCTTCCTGGCCGACCAGCCGAGCGAGGGCGAGACGGTGCTTCGGCTTGGCCGCCCGGTGAACGTGGCGATCAACGGCGGCTCGCTGGCGGTGGAGGGCGTGGACCTGGGTATGTACCTCGGCCCCGCCATCACCCAGTACATCGAGCCGCTGGGTGCCGTGGTGCTGGACTGGGAGGGCTCCAACCGTCTGCTGCGTTGGTCGGTGCGGGAGAAGCCCATGCCGCCCATCGAGCTGGAGACGGGCACCCTGGCCAAGATTCTAGGTATGTTCCTGCCCGGCGTGATGCCGTGGGATTCGCTCGATCCGATGCTCTCGGGCGCCGACTTCACCGCCCTGGGCGTGTACGAGGGGATGGCGGAGCCCAACGTGGAAGCGGCGCAGCGGGCGCTGGAGCCGGAGCGCAATATCGGCCGGATGCGCGTCCCCATTACCATCAACCGGCTGGACGGCCGGGTGGCGGTGTGGGGGCATTCGCTGCCGCTCACGGCCATGGGGCCCGGCATCCCCGGTATGATTGCCGCCAACCTCGGCATGCTGGGGCCGGACACCCAGAAGGTGGACGTGGCCCTCGGCGGCCCCGGCGTAGACGTCGGCCTGGACGGCTCCTACGCCCACATACAGTGGGATTCGACTACGCGTGACAACCTGGTGGAAGTGGCGCTCGACCTGGTCAACCGTACCTTCGGGCTGCCGCCGGCCCTCTCCCAAGGCTTCGGGAAGACGGCCCTCGATGCCGGGATCGGCGCCTTGGGGCGGGTGGGGCTGCACCTGGACGTCACCCTGACCGAGGAGTTCATACCGGCCGGTACCCTGGAGAGAATGGTAGGCCGGTTCACCGGCGTACCGGTGCCAGCGGCACCGTAGCCCGCCACAGAGGCGGCCCCTAGGGGCCGCCTCTTCTTTTGCCCCGCCAGAGTGACTCCGGCTTCCGCCGGCCGGCGGTGTTCCCCTGCGAACGGCTTCACCACTATACTGGCCCGACACGCCCTCAAGGGGGCGGCAGCGCGGGCGTAGCCCGAGGAGGGGGGAACATGGACAAGACCGCCAGAATGCTCCAGGAGCTCAGCGAGGCGCACGGCGTCTCGGGGTACGAGGGAGAGGCACAGGCTCTGCTGCGGCGCCTCATCGAGCCGTACGGGGTCATTGAGCGCGATGGGCTGGGCTCACTGGTCTGCCGGCAGGGGGAGAGCGGGCCGCGAGTGATGCTGGCCGCCCACATCGACGAGATCGGCTTCATGGTGCACCACGTGGGTGACAATGGCATGCTCCGCTTCCTGCAGTTGGGCGGCTGGTGGGACCAGGTTCTCCTGGGGCAACGAGTGGCGGTCAAGACGCGCACCGGAGACATCCCGGGCGTCATCGGGGCCAAGCCGCCTCACCTGCTTCCGCTGGACGAGCGAAGCAAGGTGGTCGAGAAGAAGGACATGTACATCGACATCGGCGTGGGCTCCAAGGACGCGGCGCTGGCGCTGGGTGTGCGGCCGGGCGACTGCGCCGTGCCGGTGGGGCCGTTCCAGGTCATGGCGGACGGCAAGGCCTACCTGGGCAAGGCCTTCGACGACCGGGCGGCGGTGGCCCTGATGGTGGACCTGTTCCGGCACTTCGCGGCCA
>JAAYAV010000299.1 GCA_012719195.1 Anaerolineae bacterium
ATCGGCTTCGCGTACGTCAACCCGAGGCTGGGAGAGGAGGGCGTGCGAGAACTTGAGCGCTGCCTTGATGCGGGCATGAAGGGGGTCAAGCTGTGGGTTTCGGTCCTGGCCGATGACCCACGGGTGGATCCGCTGGTGGAGGTGGCGCAGAATGCCGGGGCGGTGGTGTTGGCCCACGCCTGGGTGAAGACTCGAGGGCAGTTGCCCTTTGAGAGCCGGCCGCAGAACGTGGCCCACTTGGCGCGGCGTTTCCCTCAGACCCGGTTCATGCTCGCTCACTTCGGCGGCGAATGGGAGACGGGGGCCAAGGCAGCGCGCGGCGTGCCGAACCTCTTCGTCGATACCAGCGGCAGCCTACCCGAGGCCGACATGGTGGAAGTCCTGGCCCGGAACGTAGGCGTGGAGCGCATGCTCTTCGGCACCGACAACGCTGACTTCCACTACTGCCTGGGGAAGATTCTGGCCGCCAATCTGACCGACGACGAGAGAGAGCGAATCCTGTGCGGGAACGCACAGGACTTGTTCAGGCTCTAGTGCGGAGTGGACAGACAGACTGGATCGCCTGTCTGTTGACATCTGATGGCCCGCCCTTGCCGCGATGTAGTACAATCTAGCATCGTCTGCCCGGTTGGTGGGAAGGCGGTGTCCGCTGACCCGGTTGCAGCAGGGGCGCTCCGCACCGCAGTACTCACAGAACCTGACACGGGAGGAAGCATCATGTCGCAAGACAAAGCTAGCCGTCGCCTGACTCGCCGGCGCCTCTTGGGTACCGGCCTGGCCGCCGGTGGAGCCAGCGTGTTGGCAGCCTGCGGCGCCACTCCCACTCCGCAGACCGTAGTCGAGACAGTGGTCGTTACTACGGAGGTGGAGAAGGTCGTCGAGCAGACAGTCGAGGTGGAGAAGGTCGTCGAGAAGGAAGTGGTGGTGGAGGTCACCCCGGCTCCCTCGACACTGGCGGGCGAGGTGAACGTGTGGGTGTTCCCCCAGGGCGAGAACGACCTCGATGCCCTCTGGACGCCTCTGAACGCGCGGTTCCAGCAGGAGTACCCCGGCATCAGCCTCAACATCGAGCTGCTTCCTTGGGGCGGCCGGCGTGAGAAGATGCTTACTGCGTACGCCGCCGGAGAGGCCCCCGATGCTGCCTACGTCAACTCCGACACCATATCGCTGTTCGGGACCAACGATGTTCTGGCGCCTCTAGATGACGTGCTGGCTCAAGAGGCGTGGGATGACCTGTTTGGCGACCTACAGGCGGGACTGATCTGGGAGGGAAAGAGGTTGATGTTCCCGGCCCTGTTGATCGGGACGGGGCATCTCTACAACAAGGGCCTGATGTCAGAGATCGGTCTGGACCCGGAGAAGCCGCCGTACACGTGGGACGAGCTGCGTGCGGCGGGTGCCGCGTCGGCCACTTCAGGGTACTTCCTCACCAGCTGGAACACCATGGACTGGGCCAACACCTGGGTCTCCATAGTCTGGCAGGCGGGCGGTACCACCTTCAGCGAAGACATGACAAAGGCTCTGCTGGATACTGAGCCGGCGTATGAGGCGCTCAACTTCGCCGTGGAGATGTTCCAGAACGGTTGGGTCCCCAAGGAAGGAGCGGTGGGATCGGACACCGAGTCCTCGGCCGTGAGCGCCGTCAACTACTGGATCGAGGGCCGATCGACCCTCAGCGGCTGGGGCAACCCCGATATCACGACCAACACCCGGACTCAGGCTCCCGAGATCGACTTCGGCCTGGTCCCGGTGTGGATGAACAAGCGGCAGGTGTGCAATGGCGGCGCCGGCTGCTGGGGTGTCTTCAAGGGCAGCAAGGCTCCGGAGGCGACCGCGGCGTGGCTCAACTGGCTTATCCAGCCTGAACAGCAGGGCTTCTACGGCTCCGTGACTAAGTTCGCGCCGCCACGACGCTCGGCCTGGGACTACTGGGCGGCCGAGCCTCTGCCGAAGGAGTTCGTTGCCATGCGCATCGACCTGCTGGAGATGAACCAGGACACGACTTACTTCTGGCAGGAAGGCAAGGTCATCTGCGCGCCGTACTTCCAGGCTGCCGTGCTCGGTTACCAGACGGTGGAGCAGGCGCTAGCCGGCGCTCAGGCCGAGCTTCAACAGCTAGTCGACGAGTTCAACGCCAGTCGCGCCTAGCCGGTGTGAACTAGCGAGAGCGAGCGGTAGCCTGCCCCCAGCGAGCATGGCTACCGCTCGCCGTCTTGGAGCCAGTTCCGGGAGGTATCGATCGACGTGACTGCACAGACCGCGGAAACGGCCAAGCGAACCGTTGGTCACGAGAGCAGGAACACCCTAATGGGGAGGCTGCGCCGCGGCTGGCGCTGGTACTTCTTCATTGCCCCCAACGTCCTCACCTTCCTAGGGTTCACGCTGTTCTCGTGGATCTTCCTCATCTACCTCAGCTTCCACGACTGGAACCTTCTGGGTGCACGCCAGTTTGCCGGGTTGAGCAACTACGAGCGGATGGTGAGCGATCCCATCCTGCGCCGCGCGCTCGTCAACACGCTTCAGTACGCCATCATGTTCGTGATCCCATCGGCGGCGGTGTCTCTTGGGCTGGCCACCCTAGTGAATCAGAAGATGCGGGGTATGTATCTCTTCCGCGCCCTCTACTACCTGCCGGTGGTCACCTCCATTGCCGTGCTGGCCATTATCTGGAAGTTCATCCTCTTGCCCCGGCCGGACGGCATCGCCAATTACCTCCTCCAGCAGCTAGGCGTGGGCCCCAGGGAGTGGTTACTTGACATAAGATTGGCACTGCCTTCGATCACGGTGATGCAGATCTGGAGCACCATGGGATACTACATGGTCCTCTGGTTGGCCGGACTGCAGGGCATTCCTGAGGAGATGTACGAGGCGGCACGGATCGATGGAGCCAGCCGCGGACAGATGTTCCGGTTCGTCACCGTGCCCATGCTCAAGCCGACCACCATCTTCATCACCTTGATCGCCGGTATCGGCGCTTTCCAGATGTTCGGTCCCCCGTACATGCTTACCGGCGGCGGTCCCGTGCACGCCACCACAACCATGGTCTACTACATCTGGCAGCAGGCGTTCAACCGCTACCGCATGGGTTACGCCAGTTCTATCTCTTTGCTGCTGTTCGTGCTGATCCTCATCGCGTCTCTCATCCAGCGGAAGTACATGCGCTGGTCTGAGACCATCTTCTGACCCAAGGAGCAGGTGTGACTACTGCAACCTCTGCCAAACAGCACGATTCGGGCATCCGGCTGCGCGCCGGGCTCCGCACGGTGCTCGTGTACCTCCTGCTCCTGGTCATCGCGGGTGCCACCGTCGGTCCCTTTCTGGTCATGGTCTCCGCTTCGCTGCGGCCGAACTTCTCCTACATGACCTTCCCCATCAGCCTGATCCCGCCAGACCCGGGGGTCGATAACTACATCCGGCTCTTCAACCAGACGGCCATCGGCCGATGGATCTTCAACAGCGTGTTCGTCGCCACTTCGGTGACCCTTCTGCAAGTCACCACCTGCTCGCTCGCCGGCTACGCTTTCTCGCGGGGGGAGTTCCCCGGGCGAGATCTCATCTTCTGGGTCTTCATGGGAACTCTGATGGTGCCCAGTACGGTCACGATCGTGCCGCTCTTCCTGATCCTGTCGCGGTTGGGCTGGGTAGACACCTACGCCGCGTTGATTGTGCCGGCGGCGACGTCCATCTTCGGCACCTTCCTCCTGCGTCAGTTCTTCCTCACTATCCCGCGGGACTATGACCAGGCGGCGCTCATTGACGGAGCGAACCTGCTCCAGATCTACCGCATGGTGGTCCTGCCGCTCGCCAAGCCGGCCCTGGCGACCCTGGCGACGCTGACCTTCCTGGGGGAGTGGAACGCCTTCCTCTATCCCCTCATCGTCACCACCAAGTCTACCATGCGCATACTGACGGTCGGTCTGGCGACCATGGTGGTGCAAGAAGGTGGCGCCGGCGTGCAGATGGCGGGCGCTACCCTGACCTTCATGCCGACTTTCCTCATCTTCCTGTTCATGCAGCGCTACGTGGTGCAGGGCATCACCCTGAGTGGAGTGAAGGGGTGAGCCCAGCGCTCATGAGCGCTCATCCCCGTAAGGAAGGGCCCTGGCGTCGCGACGTCGGGGCCTTCGTTCTCGGCCCACCGTGGTGCAGGAGGTAGTGTGTGATGACACGGTTGCGAATCGGGTACGTGGGTGCCGGTTTCATGGCCCAGAAGGTCCATCTGCCCAACCTCGGCCTCATCGACGAAGTCGAGCTGATCGCGCTGGCCGAGGCACGCCCCCGGCTGGGCGAGAAGGTGCGCGACCGGTTTCGCATACCGCATCTCTACGCCTCGCACCATGAGCTGATCGCCGACGACAGGGTTCAGGCGGTGGCCGTGTCGGCCGACTACGCGCTGCAAGGAGAGATCGCTCGGGACGCGTTGGCAGCCGGCAAGGATGTCTTCATGGAGAAGCCGATGGCGGTGTCGATCGATCAGGCCGACCGGTTGCTGGAGGCGGAGAGGCGGACCGGGGCCCGGCTGATGGTGGGGTACATGAAGCGGTATGACGCCGGCAACGAGTTGGCCAAGAGCTACGTGGACCGCTACCGCGCTTCCGGTGAGCTGAGAGCGGTGACTTTCGTGCGTAACCACGGCTTCTGTGGCGACTGGGTGTCCGGGCTGGATGCGCCCATGGAAGTCACCGACGAGCCCAAGCCTCCGGCTCCTCAGCAGGCCCCGGCCTGGCTGCCCGCCGATCAGGTCGGGCACTACCTGGGCTACCTGCAGCAGTATGCCCACAACGTGAACTTGGTGCGCTGGTTTCTCGATGCCGGCGATGCGGTACGCGTGCGGCAGGTGGACCTGGACGACGACGGCTTCACCGGCGTGGTCGTGCTGGAAGTCGCTGGCGTCCGGGTGGTGATCGAGTCGGGCCAGGTGTCGCACTACCGCTGGGATGAGCACACGCAGGTCTACTTCGAGCACGGGTGGGTGAAGGCCTGGGCGCCGCCGCTGCTGCTGCGCAACGCCCCCGCCGAGGTCGAGGTGTATCGCGCCGGCGAGGCACAGGAGTTCATCCGCCCCCTTCCCCGCCCGGCGTGGTCATGGTCCTACAAGCGCGAGATGGAGCACTTCGTCGCTGCCGTTCGG
>JAAYAV010000300.1 GCA_012719195.1 Anaerolineae bacterium
AGGGCCACCTGCAGCGGCTGTTCCGGCGCTGGGCCGGCGTGAGCCCCAAGCGCTTCCTGCAGCTCCTGACGCTGGAGCACGCCAAGGGGCTCCTGGAGGAGTCACGCGCCCTTCTCGACGTCGCCCTCGAAGCGGGGTTGTCCGGCCCGAGCCGTCTCCATGACCTCTTCGTAACCCTCGAAGCCGTCACCCCGGGGGAGTACCGGCGGGGTGGCGAGGGGTTAGACATCCGCTACGGCGTTCACCCGAGCCCCTTCGGTCCCTGCCTGCTCGCCGCCACTGAGCGCGGCATCTGCCGGCTGGACTTCGTCCGGGACGATGACCCAGGGCCCATCCTGACGGCGCTGGCACGAGACTGGCCGGCGGCCCGGCGGCACGAAGACGGCGCCTTCACCGCCCCCCTGGCAGAGAGAGCCTTCTCCGGGCGGGCGAGCGATTCCGGAACACTGACGCTCTATGTCCGGGGCACCAACTTCCAGGTGCAGGTGTGGCAAGCGCTGCTGCGCATCCCGCCCGGGCGCGTGCTCAGCTACGAAGATGTCGCGGCGAGCATCGGGCGGCCCACCTCGGCACGCGCGGTGGGCAACGCCGTCGGCGACAACCCAGTGAGCTACCTCATCCCCTGCCACCGCGTCATCCGCAAGACGGGTCACTTCGGCTACTACGGCGGCGGGCCGCTGCGCAAGCGCGCCATGCTGGGCCGGGAGATGGCCGTCCGCGAGGGCGACGCCGGAGAGTGAGCCGGCCGCCATCCCGGTGGCGCAATTGAGCGCGGTTGTAGACAATGAGGGCGGAGCCCACTGGGCAAGAGGAGAGCCCCGTGACTGACCTCAACCTCATACGCGATGCGGTGCTCGAGTTGCTTGGTCCCTACGGAGTCCGGCGCATCTCGGTGTTCGGGTCGTTCGCTCGCGGCGATGCTGATGCGGACAGCGACATAGACATCTTGGTGCTACTCGAGGACCCGCGTCGTCATCCGCTTGGATTGCTGGCCTGGGTAGGCATCGAGATGGAGTTGGCGGAGCGCCTGGGTCGGCCGGTGGATCTGGTTTCCGAAGCAGGCCTGAGTCGGCATCTGCGTCCATATGTCGATAGCGAGAAAGTGGTCGTCTATGAAGCGGCGTGACGACAGGGTCTACCTGGCATACATGCTCGACGCCATTGACCGGGCCCTGTCGTACGCAGAGGGTCGCTCGAGGGAGCACCTAGACGCCGACCTCCTCCTGCAGGACGGGCTCATAAGGCAGATCCAGATCCTGGGCGAAGCCTGTCGGGGCATCTCTGCGGACCTCCGCCACCGGCATACCGACGTGCCTTGGCGCCTGATCACGGCGACCCGCAACCGGATGGTGCACGACTACTTCGACATTGACCTGACAACCGTCTGGGACATCGTGACATCCGAGCTTCCCGCCCTGCGCCAGCAGCTTCAGCGTATTCTTGATTCCTTGGAGTCCCGACAGAATGAGACTTAGAGCCATTGCCTGCGAGGTGCTCGCCCGACCATTGTACCTCGCCGCCGTTCACTCGCCCCACGTTGTTGACTTCGAGCTGGTGGATCGCGGCCTCCACAACGAGCCCGACGTGCTCCGCCGCGCCCTCCAGGAGCGCATAGACGCCGTGGACGAGAAGAGGTACGACGCCATCGTCCTGGGCTACGCTCTCTGCAGCAACTCCAGCGCCGG
>JAAYAV010000301.1 GCA_012719195.1 Anaerolineae bacterium
AGCAGCAGGAAGCCGGCGATCACGGGGGCGAACATGAAGGCGGTGAGGTTGTGGGTCAGGATGAACCCGGCCGCCGTTAGGGCCAGCGCGGTCGCCCAGCGGGCCTGGCGCCGTCGCACGAGTAGAGTACCGAGCCACAGGATCAGCGGCGGGAAGACGAAGGCCAGTGACTCTGCCAAGGCCCCGCGAACGTAGACGTCGGCGACGCGGTAGGGGAAGGCGGAGTAGGCCACGGCAGCCAGGAGGGCGGCCGGGCGCGGTAGCGACTGGCAGACCCAGGCGTACATGGTCAGGCCGCCGAGAAGCAGGCCGACCGTGTGCGCGACCCGGATCCCGCCGATGTAGCCGGAGCCGAACGCGGTGGCGACCCAGGCGACGTAGTAGGAGAGCGGCGAGTAGTAGTTGAGGACGGGGTAGCCATAGCCGAAGCCCATGTCGGGGAAAAGGCGGGGATAGAGGTGCCAGCCCCGCAGGGTTTCGTCGAGTTGGAAGAGTCGGAAGAGGTGGTGCAGGCCATCGTGCGTGGCCGGCAGCGGCAACGCCAGTAGGGGCAGAGCCACCGCCAGTCCGGCAAGCATTGCCGCGCCGGGCCAGAGGAGGCGCTCGCGCCGGCCTCTAGTCAGGATCACAGGTCTAGGGACGAGTGGGCGCGCCCTCGCGCCAGAGTCGCAGGCGGAAGCGAGCCAACTCACGGAAGGCGCGCCACACCACGTGCAGGCGTGCGCCGGTGGGGTTGCCGGCCTGCCGCGGCCGGTGCGTTACGGGCACCTCGACGATGCGATAGCCCAGGCGCCGGGCCCTGACCATCCACTCAGCGCTGAAGGTGGCGCCGCGGCTATGCACCAGCGGGGCCAGCCGCTGCACTACGTCGCGTCGCATGAGCTTGAAGGCGCAGTCAATGTCGCGCACCGTGTAGCCGAACAGAAGGGACACCACGAAGTTCCACCCCCAGCCGTACAGCAGGCGGAGAGGTGGGTCCTGGCGTGGAGCGCGATAGCCCACCACGAGGTCGGCGGCGCCGGTGTGCTCAAGGAGGTGTGCGATCTCCTCGAGGACGAACTGGCGGTCGGAGTCGGTGAAGAACACCCACTCCTTCGTCGCCGCCGTCAGGCCGCTGAACACGGCCGCCCCATAGCCCTGGTTGCGCTCATGCTCCACCAATCGAATGCGTGGATCGGAAGCGGCGGACCGGCGCACCGCGTCGGCGGTGCCGTCCTTGCTGCCGTCGTCTACCACCACGATCTCAAAGTCAGGGGCGAGAGACTCGGCGGCGCGCACTGCGTCTTCCAGCATGCTTTCGATGTTCTCGGCTTCGTTGTAGGCCGGCATGGCGATGGTAAGGCCCAGTCCGCTACCCAATGCTTCACCTCATCCCCAGAAGTCGGCGCCACGATGCCTGGCCGGTGGACGGTGTCTCCTTGCCCGCCGCGGTGCCCGTCTCGCGCCGGTCACGAAGCGACTGCGCCCGGCCTTCGCGGAGGCTATCGGCCACCTCCGCGGCCAGCGAGGGGTCGTCATCAAGCCGCCGCAGTAGGGCGTCCACTGCCCCTCGTAGCTGCACCAGGGCCGCGCGCGCAGTGTGCCAATCTGCCTCGGAGCCCACCCCGGCCAGAAGGTCCTCGCCGCGACTGGCCAGTGCCAAGGCATCCGCAGATGCTGCCTGCGCCAGCCAGCCGGCGTCAAGCCGGCCGGACGCCTCGGCCAACCCGGCTAGCGACAACGCCACGGCAAGGGCCCCCGCTCCCTCCAGTTCCCATATCAGCCCGTCGTGCTCTACCGGGTCGAGAAACGCCGGCTGCGCCCCTATCGCCTCGACGACACGAGATATGGACTCCACCGCTTCCGGTGCGGTGTCTGGATTGGGCGTGAGGCAGTAGGTCGAGCCGACGAAGGCTCGGGCATCGGGCTTTGTCACTGGGGCCAGCGGATGCCCGCCGACGAAGTGCACGTCACCGGAGAGGTGAGCAGCGGCCCAGCGGGCTAACGGGAGTTTCAGCGGTGCGGTATCGGTGACTATGGTGCCCGGCGGTAGCTCACTCTGCAGGGCTTCCAGGGTGGCGAGGCACTCACGCGTCGGCAGGGCCAGCAGTACCAGGGCCGAGTGCTCGCAGGCGCTGATGAGGTTCCAGTGCGCTCGGGAGACGGCGCCGGCCTTCGTGGCGGCGCGAGCGACGTCAGGGTCGCGGTCGTGCCCGACAATCTCCCCATCGGGCATCGCCTGACGGAGGGCTAGCCCGAGCGACTGCCCAGTGGCGCCGAGCCCTACGATGGTCACTCTGCGGCTGTGATCAGGCACGGTCATCGGCCCAGCGCAGCATCTGCAGTTCCTCATCCGGTTCGCCATCGGACTGGTGGTGCTCACGGATCAGGGCGGCGGTGCGCTCCGAGGATCCGGCGCGAAGGGCGAGCACGGCACCCTCGGCGGCGTGCTTGCGGTGCACCGCGAAGGGAGCCAGTAGGCGGTTCCGCTCCCAGCGAGCCAAACGGCGCAGTAGGGCGGGTGCGGCCGCCTCCAGCAGCACGATAGCCGTACGGTGCCAGGGCGTGAAGTTGGCGCCGCGCTTGCCCACGTCGTGCAGCAGCGCGGCGGCGACCAGGTCCCGACTGGCGTAGCCGGAGCGCAGCAGCAGCCTCGCCACCGAAACGGCGTGACGCTGGTCGGCCTCAGACTGGCTCATGAAGAGCACCAGCAACTCGTCGGGCAGCCACTCCTCCGCCAGCGCTCGATCCAGGTCGCTGAGGTCGGGGTGTGCCGAGCGAATGAAGCGCCCGACTCGTACCCCAACCTTCTCCGCCGCCGAATGATCGGTTGGCTTGCCCATGCCATCACCCGCTCAGCCGAGGAACAGCCGGAGAATGGCGTTCGCCGCCGGGAGAAGGGTGGCGCCGAGCAGATCGAAGCGGATGAACCGGCCCGATAGGATCAGGAAGAGCAGGATAATGGGCCCGTACCGCTGCGTGTTCCACAGCACTCGCGCCGCCGACTCGGGCAGGATACCCATCGCGACGTTGAACCCGTCCAGGGGAGCGATCGGAAGGAGGTTGAATAGGGCCAGGTAGACGTTCAGGGTGACGATGGTGAGCAGCACCTGCCCGACGCCCGGAATCACCGCCGAGTCACCCATCATGCCCCAGGTTATCATGCCGGCCCGGAAGGGGGCGGCGAAGACGAAGGCCATGATCAGGTTGGAGAGAGGCCCGGCCCCGGCCACCAGTCCCATGCCGGCCCGGCCGCCCGGGTGCAGATTGCGGGGATCAACCGGCACCGGCTTGCCCCAGCCGAACCCCGCCACGAGCACCATTAGGGTGCCCATCGGGTCCAGGTGCGCGGCCGGGTTCAGGCTCAGGCGGCCGGCCCGCTGAGCGGTGGCATCGCCGAGGCGATAGGCGACCAACGCGTGCGTCGCCTCGTGGATGGTGAAGGCCACCAGGAGGGCGATCCCGGTCGCGATTAGTTGAGCTAGGTTGAAGTTACCGAACAGCATTGATAGCGTCTCCGCGCCTGAGCGGCTGAGGCGGCCTCAGGCCGACTATCTCGATTATAGCACAGGCGGGCAGAAACCAGCCGCCCGGGTCCCAGGGCGGGTAACACAGAGGGACCTGCCCGTTGGGCAGGTCCCCTGGTGTCCTCTTGCAGAGAGGGCGGTCTAGTACTCGGGCATCGGCGGAGAGGCAGGAGCCGTCTCCGGCTCAGGGATGTCCGTGATGAGCGCCTCGGTGGTGAGGATCATGGCCGCGATAGAAGCGGCGTTCTCCACGGCGCTGCGGGTGACCTTGACCGGATCAAGGATCCCGGCTTCCAGCATGTCCAGGTAGCGCTCACTTACCACCTCGAAGCCTACGGTCTTGCTTCGGCGCGAGCGCTGCAGGCGACGCACATTGTCCAGAACCACGGCGCCATCCTGGCCGGCGTTTCGGGCCAGCTGACGTAGCGGCTCTTCCAGGGCACGGCGGACGATCTCAACGCCGGTGGCTACGTCGCCCTCTTCCTTCAGGGCGTCCAGAGAGCCGGCAGAGGTGATCAGGGCGATCTCGCCGCCCGGGACGATACCTTCCTCAACCGCGGCGCGGGTGGCAGAAAGCGCATCCTCTACGCGGTGCTTCTTTTCCTTGAGCTCCACCTCTGTGGCGGCGCCGACACGGATGATGGCTACACCGCCGGCCAGCTTCGCCAGGCGCTCCTGCAGCTTCTCCCGATCGTAGTCGCTCGTGGTGGTCTCGATCTCGCGGCGGATCTGCTCCATGCGACCGCGGATCTCCTTCTCGTCGCCACGGCCCTCGATGACAGTGGTGTCATCCTTGGTGGCAGAGACGCGCCGGGCGCGACCGAGATCGGCCAGAGCCACGTTCTCGAACTTGCGGCCGGTCTGCTCGGAGATGACGGTGGCGCCGGTGAGTACAGCGATGTCCTGCAGCATGGCCTTGCGGCGGTCGCCGAATCCAGGAGCCTTGACGGCGAGAGCGTTGAACATGCCGCGCAGCTTGTTGAGCACCAGGGTGGCCAGAGCCTCGCCCTCGATGTCGTCGGCGATGATGACGATATCGCGCTTGCCGGACTGCACGAGCTTCTCGAGCACGGGCACGATGTCGGCGGCGGCGGACAACTTCTTGTCGGTGACGAGGATGTAGGGTTCCTCGATTACGGCTTCCATCGTCTCGGCGCTGGTGACGAAGTAGGCCGAGACATAGCCGCGGTCGAACTGCATACCTTCGACGTACTCAGTCTCGAACTCAATACCGCGAGACTCTTCGACGGTGATGACGCCGTCCTTACCTACCTTGTCCATGACCTCGGCGATCAGATTGCCGATCTCCATGTCGCCGGCCGAAATGGCGGCCACGTTGGCGATTTCCTGGCGATCCTTGACCTCGACGGCCATGTCCTTCAGGGCCTGCACGACAGCGGTGGTGCCCTTCTCAATGCCACGCTTGAGCAGCATCGGGTTGGCGCCGGCGGCCACGTTCTTGAGGCCTTCGTCTACGATTGCCTGGGCCAGAACGATGGCGGTGGTGGTGCCGTCACCGGCTACATCGTTGGTCTTGGTGGCCGCTTCCTTCAGAAGCTGGGCGCCCATGTTCTCGTAGGGGTCGGAGAGTTCGATGTCCTTCGCTACCGTGACGCCGTCGTGGGTCACAGTGGGGGCGCCGTACTTCTTGTCCAGCGCTACGTTGCGGCCCTTGGGGCCGAGGGTGGTCTTCACGGCCTCGGCGAGCTTGTCGACGCCGCTCTTGAGGTTCCGGCGAGCTTCTTCGCGGAACACTAGCTGCTTAGCCATCTATCGTTCCTCCTCTCAATCCTGCAAGACTAACGGTCACTCAATGATGGCCAGGACGTCGGTCTCCTTGAGAACCAGGAGATCCTTGTCCCCGACCTTGACCTCGGTGCCGGCGTACTTGGCGTAGAGGACGGTATCGCCCACTTTGACCTCGAGCGCGACACGCTTGCCCTTTTCATCGAGACGACCGGGGCCTGCCGCGATGATCTTGCCCTTCATGGGACGTTCCTGCGCGGTGTCCGGAAGATAGACACCCGTCGCAGTCATCGTCTCCTCATCGAGGGGCTCGACCACTACGCGGTCGGCTAGAGGCTTGAGGTTAGCTGCCATCTGACGACCTCCTGCACTGCAATCCGAGTTGTAGTTGGCACTCGAGCGTTCGGAGTGCTAAACCGCCGGTAACTATACTCGAGGGGAGGTACGAGCGCAAATCGGCTGAGAGGGGTTGGGCCGAGCCTAGGGAGGCTAGCGCGGATCTAGAGATCAATATCGCCGCCGTTCGCTGATTCCGCCTATTCGCCACGAAATCCTGCATCAGCAGGGCACTCCGCTGGCGAACACACAACCGCGCCCGGCGAATCGGTGCTACGGGAACGCGCCACAACCTTGGTTGAGTGTAGACGACTGCCCTAGGGCGAGCAAACCTGTAGGGCGCGTTGAGCGGCGGCCGACTCCGGATCGCGCTCGAGGGCCGCCTGGAGGACAGGCACCGCCGCCTCGCACTGCTCGGTGTTGGCGAGGCTGAGGCCCAGTTGGATGTAGGTAAGGGCACCGGTGGCTCCCAGATCGATGGCGCGCTGGAGATAGGGGATGGCTTTCTCGTAGGCGAGGCGGGCATAGTGCGCCGCGCCCAGTTCGGCGTAGGCGCGCATATGCTCCGGGTCGGCCTCCACCGCCTGCTCAAGGGCCGTCACTGCCTCGCTACTACGGCCCGCCGCCAGCAGAGCGCGGCCAAGAGCATGCAGGGCCATCGCGCTGTTGGGGTCCTTGGCGATGGCGCGCTCGAATTCCTCGATCGCACTATCAAGGTCCTGCATGCCCAGGTACGTGTAGCCGAGATTGACATAATACAGGAAGAGCCCCGAATCGAGGCCGGCCGCCTTCTCATAGGCAGCGATGGCGTCATTGTATCGGCCCAGTCGCTGCAGCAGGTAGCCGCGGTTCCGCTGGGCCATGGGGTCGTTTTCGTCCAGGGCCAGTGCCTCTTCAGACGCCAGCCAGGCCTCGTTGAGGTCGCCGGAATCGGTGAGGACCTCGGTGAGCACGGCGTAGGCGTAAACGTCGGTGCCATCCTCGCCCACCGCCCGCCTGGCGTAACTGAGCGCTTCGTCAAGATCACCCTCCCAGTCCAGCGCCTGGGCGATGGCCGCCAGGGCGGTGCTACTGTTGGGCCGTAGGGCGAGCGCCTTCTGGGCCGCATCGATGGCCTGGGCGAACTTCTCCCGTAGAACCAGGATCTGCGCCTGGGCAACCAGGGAGTCCGGGTCGCTCGGGTGCAGGGTGAGAGCTTGGTCGTAGGCAGCCAGAGCGCTATCCAGATCACCCGCCCGCCGCGCCTGCTCCGCCACCCGCAGGTAGTAGTCGGCGGACGGGGTGGGCGTGGGCGTGGGGCTGCGGTCGGCGAACCAAGGCACCTGGCGGCTGGCGGCATAGAGCAGTGCCATGATGGCGACCACGTAGAGCAGGGCGGTGCGCCAGCGCTGCCTCTTGCGGACGGGAGGTGGCTTAGGCAGGTACATGGGCGGGCCGGCCTCAGCCGGACTGGGTAGGGGGCCGGAAGACGGGTGAGAAGGCGTGCGGAAGAAGATCCCCCAGCATCACGCGAGCGACCACTCGCGGTCCCTCGGCCACGATCACCAGGCAGTCCGGCCCGGCGAACTCGGCCAGTACCTGGCGGCAGGCGCCGCAGGGCCAGGCGGCGGGTTCGGCGCTGACGGCTAGGGCGCTCACTCGCTTGGCTCCAGCGGCCACGGCCGTGAAGATCGCTACCCTCTCGGCACACATGGTGAGGCCGTAAGAAGCGTTCTCGACGTTGCCGCCGG
>JAAYAV010000302.1 GCA_012719195.1 Anaerolineae bacterium
GGGGGAACGTGGCATCGCGCTGCGCTCAATGTCGGCGATACCATCCTGTTCGGTCGCCTCAATCCCGATGTCCTGGTTTTCTTCGATATCGAGGGCAACATCGCTCCCGCCGTAGCCAAAGGCTGGGACATCAGCGATGACGGCACCGAGTACACTCTCTATCTGCGCGAGGGTATGAAGTGGTCCGACGGACACCCCTACACCGCCGATGCGGTGATGTGGTGGTACGACCACGTGTACAACAACGCTGAGCTTACGCCCACCAAGCCGTCCTGGATGCGGACCGGAGTGGGCACCGAGTACGGTGTGGTCGAGAAGGTGGACGACTACACCCTGCGCTTCCGGTTTGCCGAGCCTTACGGCACCTTCTTGGAGTATGTCGCTCAGAGCTGGCTCATAGGCGTGCCCGGCCACTACGTGGAGCAGTTCCACATCGACTTCGTGGACCAGTCGGAGTTGGAGGCCATGGCGGCGGAGCGGGGCTTCGAGCAGTGGTACCAGCTCTTCAATGACCGGAACAACCCCAGTCAGAACCGCGAACGCCCGGTGTTGAGTGCCTGGCACTTCATCACCGAGCCCGACGAGACCACCCTCGTCGCCGAGCGTAACCCCTACTACCATCGGGTGGACCCGGAAGGCAACCAGCTTCCCTACATCGACCGCATCCAGTTCGACATCGTTACCGACGTGGAGGTGCTGAACTTCGCCGCCATCGCCGGCGATCTGGACTGTCAGGAGCGGCACATAAACCTGATGAACTACCCTCTCTTCGCGGAGGGACAGGAGCGAGGCGGGTACCGCATGCTGGAGTGGCCCGGAGACGGCGGCGCCGATGCCGGCCTGATGTTCAACCAGAACGCCGGCCAGCAGGAAGGGGCCACCGACCATCAGATGGTCGTAGGTGAAATGCTCCGCTCGGTGGAGTTCCGCCGGGCCCTGTCCAGCGCCATAGACCGGGACGAGATCTGGAACTCGGCCTTCCTCGGCTTCGGCGAGCCGCGACAGATGGCCCCCATGCCGTGGTCCAAGTACTACGAGGAGGGGATGGAGACCCCCTTCATCGAGTACGACGTTGACTTGGCCAACCAGATGCTCGACGACCTCGGCCTCGATCAGCGCGACGGCGACGGCTACCGCCTGGGCCCCGATGGCCAGCCACTCGACTTCATCATCACGGCCGTGGATCAGTTCGGTCCCTGGCCGGACACCGCCCAGTTGGCCAACGACCACTGGAATTCAGTGGGCATCAGGTCGGTTGTCACGGTGGAAGAGCGCTCCCTGCACTACACTCGCTTGGCGGCAGGCGAGCAGCAGGTTGCGGTGTGGAACACCGGCGGCAACGGCACGGTGCTCGTCTATCCCTGGTGGGTGATGCCGTACGGCAGCTCCAGCCGGATCGGCCCTCTGTCAGGAATTTGGTACCAGAGCGGCGGGACCCAAGGCGTCGAGCCCACCGGCGATCTCCGGCGGGTGCAGGAGATCTTTGATGAGGCCACGCGCACCATCAGTGAGGAGGACCGGATCGCCTTAGGGAAGGAGATCTTCTGGATCAACTCCGACAATCTCTGGACTATCGGCACCATCGGCGGCACGCCACTGGAGCAGGGCCTGGTGATTGTCAAGAACAACTTCTTCAACGTGCCCACGAGCACCCCCGAGCGCCACGTTCAGAGCGAAGCGTCGGTTGGCACCCCGGCCAACTGCGTGCCGGCGCAGTACTTCATTCGCCAATCCTAGCCCGCTATCCTTCACGGCTTGTCCTGGGCACCGCCTCGGCGGTGCCCAGGACC
>JAAYAV010000303.1 GCA_012719195.1 Anaerolineae bacterium
AGGCCGCCGATGTGGTCGAAGTGACCGTGGGTGCACACCAGGGCGCTGATGCTCACGCTGAGTTCCCCGGCCCGGGCCAGGACGCACTCCGGCTCGCCCCCCGGATCGATGACGAGCGCTGTCTTGTCGTCGCCGTAGAGGTAGCAGTTGGCCTGCAGGGGGCCGAGTTGGAGCTGCTCGAGCATGGGTTTCGGTCTCCGAATGGGTGATAGTTGATTGGGCCAGGAAAGCATTATAGGCGGCTGCAGTCGCGGATACCAACCGAGACGGCCGGGAGCATTCCCGGGCGCGTCCAGGGGCTTAGCGCGATCAAAGGCCGGAAGTGGAGCAAGATCATGAGGATGAGTCGTCTTTTCGGCACCACTCTCAGGCACGACCCGGCCGACGCCGAGTTGGTGAGCCACCGATTGCTGCTGCGTGCGGGCCTGGTGCGCGCCATCGCCGCCGGCATCTACTGCTACCTGCCTTTGGCCTACCGCTCCATGCGCCGGATCGAGGAGATCATACGTCAGGAGATGAACGCCATCGACGGGCAGGAGGTCCTGCTACCGGTGGTGCACCCAGCCGAGCTCTGGAAGGAGAGCGGCCGCTGGTTCAGTGTTGGGCCGGAGTTGGTGCGCTTCGAGGACCGGGGCGGGCGTGACATGGTGCTCGCCATGACGCACGAGGAGCCGGTGACCGATCTCCTCCGCCGCGAGGTCTCGTCCTATCGCCAACTGCCGCTGCTGGTCTACCAGTTCCAGGTGAAGTTCCGCGACGAACCTCGCTCGCGCGGCGGCCTGGTGCGCGTACGCGAATTCACCATGAAGGACGGCTATAGCGCTCACACCGACTTTGAGGATCTGGACCGCTTCTACCCCTATGTTCGCCAGGCCTATGAGAACGCCTTCCGTCGCTGCGGCCTGGACGTGGTGGTGGTCGACGCAGACCCGGGAATGATGGGCGGGACGGCTTCGCATGAGTTCATGGTCCTGAGTGAAGCGGGTGAGGATACCCTGATCCACTGCCAGGGTTGCGGCTATGCCGCCAACGCCGAGGCGGCCCGCTTCGCTAAGGGTGACCCGGTGGGCGGCGATCCGCTGCCCCTCGAGGAAGTGGCGACTCCGGGCATGAAGACCATCCAGCAACTGGCCGACTTCCTGGGAGTACCGACACGGCAGACGGCCAAGGCGGTGTTCTACGTGGACCAGGACGGCGGCATCATCTTCGCCGTCATCCGGGGCGACCTGGACGTCAACGAGGTCAAACTGGGCAACGCCCTGCGCGCCACGGAACTCCGCCCGGCCACCGACGCAGAGCTGGAGGCGGCGGGGATCGCGGCCGGCTACGCTTCTCCCATCGGGGTCAAGGGAGTGAAGGTGGTGGTGGACGACTCGCTGGTGGGCGCGGCCAACCTGGTTGCCGGCGCCAACCGGGCAGGCTTCCACTATCGCAACGCCAACTTCCCTCGCGACTTCCGCGCCGACCTGGTGACCGACATCGCTCTGGCTCGGCAGGGAGACACGTGCTCTGTGTGTGGCGGAGAACTGGCCGATCAGCGCGGCATCGAGCTGGGCCACATCTTCAAGCTCGGCACCAAGTACAGCCAGGCTATGGGCGCCACCTACCTCGACCCGGATGGGCAAGAGAAGCCGATCGTTATGGGCTGCTATGGCATCGGCATTGGGCGCCTCATGGCGGCTGCCATCGAGCAGCACAACGACGACAAAGGCATCATCTGGCCGCCGGCCATCGCGCCCTGCCAGGTGCACGTGGTCGGTCTGAACCTGGATCGGGCCGAGATCGCCGAGGCAGCCGAGAGCGTCTACGAGAGTCTGGGCAAGCGGTGGGAGGTTCTCTACGACGAGCGCAGCGAGCAGAGCGCCGGCGTCAAGTTCAACGACGCCGACCTTCTGGGGCTACCGGTTCGCGTGACGGTGAGCGCCCGCAGCCTCAAGGCGGGCGGCGCCGAGGTGAAGGCGCGCTGGGCGGCCGCGTCCGAGGTGGTGCCGCTGGAGCGTTTGGAGGAGGCGGTGGAGGCGGCGCTGGCCAGTTGGCCGGGCCCGCAGTAGCTCCGCACAGGAGGTCGAGGTGAAGCTAGCGGTTATCTCCGACATTCACGACAACGTCTGGAAGCTGAGCGGAGTCCTGGCCAACATCCGCGAGGACGGCGCGCAGACCCTCATCGTCTGCGGTGACCTCTGCGCCCCGTTCACTCTGCAGACGATCGCCGAAGGCTTCACCGGTCCGATCGAGGTGGTGTTTGGCAACAACGACGGCGACCATTTCCTGCTCACGCGGGTGGCGGGTCGTCACCCGCACGTGACGCTGCACGGCCAGTATGCCGAGCTGAAGCTGGACGGCGCGCTGGTGGCCGTCACGCACTACTCGGAGATAGGGCGGCGACTGACCACTGCCGGCGCCTTCGCAGCCGTCTTCTACGGACACTCACACCGGGCCGAGACGGTCAGGCACGGATCCTGCCTCGGTCTCAACCCCGGCGAAGTCATGGGCCGGCTGGGCCGATCCAGCTACGGCTGGTATGATACCGCCAGCGGCGAGGGCGGGATCCACGACCTGCGGGACTAGCGCCGCTACAGGAGACACCAATGGCAGCGACTGAGCGGGCTCGGCGGACGTGGCGGAAGATCGGTGGCGTGCGTCTGAGGGCGCTGCGCGAACGCTACGGGCTGAGCGCGGAGCAGGCGGCCACGGTGCTGTCCGTGGCGGAGCCGGAGGTGCGGGCCCGCGAGCTGGGCCTGCAGGAGGTCACCGACGAGGACGTGTGGCGGCTTGCCGCGCACCTCGGAATACCGGCCGCCGAGGTCCTGCGCGTGCCGGTACCGTCGCGGGAGGAGCCGTCGGACCGCAGTCTGACTCTGCGCCGGAAGGCGTTGGGCGCGGCGCTGGCGGTCCGGCGGGAAGAGTGTGGCCTGTCGCCCGAGACAGCGGAGGCGAGTGCCGGCCTGCCCGAAGGGAGGCTGCTGGGCGTGGAGCGGGGTGAGAGGGCTGCAACACTCTCCGACCTGGAGGCGCTCGCCGACCTGTACGCGTGCTCGCCGGAGGCGCTGCTCGAGGCTGGGGAGGCCTCAGGTGCTGTCCCTGATTCCGCGGCGGCACCGCAGGGCGAGGATGCGCGCGAGTTCATGCACCGGCCGGAGTCCAACCGCTACGTGTTGGCCGCCATGGCCTTGAGCCGGTTGGACGCCGAGGCGCTGTCTGCCCTAGAGGACGTGGTCGAGCTGTTGCGCCCAGCAGAATAGGCTGTGGGTTCGCTGCTGCCGCAGGCCGGCCGGGAGCAACTCCCCGCGTCGGGCGGTGTTTGACCAATAGGTAGCGGGTGGCTATCATGCCGCCCGTGTTCGGAATCCGGAGCGACCGGGTGCTCACCGGTCGCTCATTGGTGAGGAGGAATTGATGGGGGACAAGGTCCGGGTAGCTGTGATCGGCGTGGGCAACTGCGCCTCGGCATTCATACAGGGAGTGCACTACTACCGCGACGCCTCTGAGAACGACTTCATTCCCGGCCTGATGCACGTCAACTTGGGCGGGTACCACATCCGGGACATCGAGTTCACGGCGGCGTTCGACATTGACTCGCGCAAGGTGGGCAAGGACCTTTCCGAGGCCATGTGGGAGGAGCCCAACAACACGCTGCGCTTCGCCGATGTGCCGAAGCTAAACGTGCCCGTTTCCCGTGGCATGACGCACGACGGCCTGGGCAAGTACCTCAAGGAGAAGATCGAGAAGGCGCCGGGTGCTACCGCGGACATCGTCAGCATCCTCAAGGACACTAAGACTGACGTGGTGGTGTCTTACCTGCCCGTGGGTAGCGAGATGGCCACCAAGTGGTACGTGGAGCAGATCCTCGACGCCGGGTGTGGGTTCGTGAACTGCATCCCGGTGTTCATCGCCCGGGAAGGCTACTGGCAGACCCGCTTCAACCAGCGCGGCCTTCCGGTCATCGGCGACGACATCAAGAGCCAGGTCGGCGCGACCATCAGCCACCGCGTCCTCACCCGACTCTTCCGCGACCGCGGCGTCCGTATCGACCGCACCTACCAGCTGAACTTCGGTGGTAACACCGACTTCTACAACATGCTGGAGCGCGAGCGGCTGCAGAGCAAGAAGGAATCGAAGACCAATGCCGTCACCAGCCAGCTGGACTACGACCTGGGTGCCGACAACATCCACGTTGGTCCCAGCGACTACATCCCGTGGCTGAAGGACCGCAAGTGGTGCTACATCCGCATCGAGGGTACCACCTTCGGCGGTGCACCCCTCAACATGGAAGTGAAGCTGGAAGTCTGGGACAGCCCCAACTCGGCCGGCGTGGTCATTGATGCCGTCCGCTGCTGCAAGCTGGCCCTGGACCGCGGCATCGCCGGCGCGCTGGAGGCTCCGAGCGCCTACTTCATGAAGAGCCCGCCCACCCAGCTCACCGACGACGAAGCGCGCGAGCGCCTCGAGCGCTACATCGCCAATGAGATCAAGCCCGATGACGCGATCGTGCTCCCGGCGGCGCAGCCGGCGGCGAGCAATGGCTCCAGCCGCAAGCGCAAGACCGAGGCCGAGAAGGCCGATGGCGGCGACGCCTAGGCAGGCTCTAGCGAACGAGCTTCTGAGCGGCGCGTCCCACGCCAACCCGGCGTGGGACGTTTTCCGTTCCTGGGCCGGCTAGGCGCGCTCGGCCAGAACCGTGATGTACCAATGATTGCTGCGCGAGCTCTCCCCCGACCCCACAGCGCTCAGGGCGGAGCGCTCTTCCTCGGAGAGGCGGGCGAAGATGGCGCGGATCTCGGACGCAGCCGCGGGCGAGGCGTTGTCGGTCAGCGAGGACAGCGGTCGCAGCCGTTCTCGCAGCTCGAGCCGAAGGACAGTGAAACCGGCATGCTCGAGGGCGGTGCGCCACTCTGAGGGGCGGTACTCGCGCACGTGAGAGGGGTCGTGGAGCCGATCGAGCTGGTTCATGATGCGGTCCACCCACGGGTCCTCTAGGACTGAGCGGTCCTCGACAAGCAGCAGAGAGCCTGGCCGCAGTACGCGGTGCGCTTCGGAGAGGAATGCAGTCAGATCGCGGAAGTGGTGAGCGGCGCGGCGACAGGTGACCAGGTCGGCTGACCCGGATGCGAG
>JAAYAV010000304.1 GCA_012719195.1 Anaerolineae bacterium
CCGCTGCCGGGGAGGCGCTCGTCGATGACGCCGTCGGCGTAGGGGTGGACGTGGGAGGCGACCGTCTCGCCGTCGGCGACGCGGACGAGGACGGTCCGGCCCGACTCGGTGCCGAAGTCAACTCCGATGGTGTACTTGTCCGGCATGGATGCCTCCGGGTGTAGACTATCTGCCTTCGAGTGCCCGCATTAACGTCAGGCCCCTGAAGACTAGCCGAGACCGCTTGTCTGCACGGATCGCGTACCTCTTCCCCGTTCCCTCTCCTGCGGTTGTTCAGACGCGGGAAAGAGGGATCTGGCCTCCCCTTCCTTACTAGGGAAGGGGATTGAGGGGTTAGGTTGGGCAGACCGCACGAGCGGGCGGAAACCGGCCCTCAGTCCGGGCACTGCGTGTCGTCGCTCTCTTCTTCCAGCTTGATGAGGTCGTAGGAGTCGCGCCGGACGCCGATGTCGTTCTCAATCAGGACGCTGACTAGTTGGGACCCGTCCATGAGGGCAACCGGGGTGGCGTCGGCCCGCTCCGCCTCCGACCGCGCACCCGCGCTGAAGCCACTCGTGGTGATGATCAGGCCCTGTTCGTGAGCGCCCAGGCTCCCGCGAACCTGCTGGATCACGGGCGTGTGGACGTTGTGCTTCCAGCGCTTGACCTGGACTGCCATGCGGGTGCGAATCACCTCGCCTACCACCAGCGTCCCGCGCACATCAATGCCGCCGTCGCCCTTGGCCGGGGTCAGCTCGACCTCCTCAAAGCCGAGAGCGCTAAGCAGGCGGGCCACCAGAGCCTCAAACTCGATGGGATCCAGGGAGAGTAGGCGCTGGTGCAGCTTGGTTCGGACTCTCTGGTTCTGGGCCTCTATCTCCCTCACGACTCCGCGGGGTAGCCAGCGAGTGAGGCCGATGAAGCCCGCCTCCGGCTTGGTGAACCGCGGTACCTCGCCGCGCTTGGTCTGGCGCTGCACTTCGGCATGGATCTGGCTGTACATGGTGGCTTCGGGTGTACGGCCTGTGCTGGTCAGCACTCCTGCCGCCAGGGCTCGCTCGGTGATGTCGCGGTAATGCAGGAGGCGGCGCTGGACCTGGTTCTCCAACACGTACTCGGCCGCGTCGGTGAAGCTGAGGTAGGCGCTGATCGGGACTGCGGAGCCCTCGGAGGTAGGCAACCCCGGCGCGTCAAGGGCAAAGCTGCGGATCTTGCCGTCCACCACTTTCCGTTCGACGACTCCTTTCTGAGCCATCGCCTTGCACACCTGATTGGCCCGCTGCCGATAGCTCCAGCCCATGGCGGCTGCCAGGTCATCGTCGTCTGCACCCTCCTGATGCTGGCGGAGATAGGCCAGCACCCTATCTTCGGCTGAAGCCACCTGTTCACCTCCTCGTGGTCTAGCATGGCCGGGTATGTGTCGGCCCTCGGGATGTCTGGCTACAGCCCCTACCCCATCTCCACCATCGCCTTGATCACGCCGTCCCCGCCGTCCGCCACCAGGCGGAAGGCCTGCTGCGTCTCCTCCAGGGGGAAGCGGTGGGTCACCAGGCTCCGCACG
>JAAYAV010000305.1 GCA_012719195.1 Anaerolineae bacterium
AAGGTCATGATGGCGCACGAGTTCATGGGTGTCCCACTGTGCCTGGTGGCGGAGCTAGAGCAGCCTAACGCCTTCTGCCGGGTCTACTACGCCCACGAGGTTCCCACCGTGCGCCCGGTGGTGGAAGAGCACCCCGGCCACGACACCATGTTCTACAACGTGCTGCGGATGGCGGGCGAGCAGTCGCTCGGCTTCCGCCACGTTTTCGGAGATCGGAGCCACTTCTACAAGCATGCTCTGCTTGAGGCGGCGGCCGACTTCCCCGCCGTGTTCGCCGTGGGCGACCTGGTGGTCGAGGAACTGGGCTTCCTCGGCTCGCACTTCGCCAACAAGGCCATCGACTTGGTTTACAACGGCATACCGGCGCCGGAAGTACAGCTAGAGGCCAAGATGGTCTCCACTGAGCGACTGCGCCAGTACGCTGAGAACCTCACCGGGGACCGGCCGGACCACGTCTTCACGCACGTGGCGCGGCTGGTTCCGTCGAAGGGCCTCTGGCGCGACTTGCGAGTCCTGGAGGAGCTGGACCCGATGCTGGCTGAGCGGGGCCGGACGGCGATCTTCTTCGTGCTCGCGACGGCGCCTCCCACAGGCCGGAGCAGCAGCGACGTGATGGCCATGGAAGCGGACTACGGCTGGCCGCTGAATCACCACGAGGGCTACCCCGACCTGGTGGGGAGTGAGATACCGTTCTACCAAGCCGTAGAGCACTTCAACCGCGAGTCGCGGGCGGTGAAGGCCGTGTTCGTCAACCAGTTCGGCTGGGACCAGGAGCGCTGCGGCACCAAGATGCCCGCCGAGATGTCCTTTGCGGACCTTCGCCAGGGGTCCGACCTCGAGTTCGGCCAGAGCATCTACGAGCCTTTCGGCATTGCTCAGTTCGAGCCCCTTCCCTACGGCGCCTTGTGCGTGGTGTCCAGCGCCTGCGGGTGCGTTGGCTTCGCCAACCGCGTCACCACCGACATCGGCCGTGGCATCGTCGTCGCCGACTACATCAGCTTGCCGCAGAACCTGGAGGTTCGCACCTGGCAGGACGCCCTCCTCATCGGCCAGGAGACTCGCGACCTGGTGGAGCGCTATCGGGCGCGGGAGGCGGCTCAGACGATCGCCGCCAATCTCCCGCAGAGCGAGTCGGACCGGGCCAGGGCGCTGGCCTGGGGTCAGGCTGTGTGCCAACGGATGACCTGGGAAGTGGTGGTGTCCGAGTACATGCTGCCGGCACTGGCGCGAGCCTTGCACTCCTTCTAGGACCAATTCACACACACGAGGGCGTAGTCGATGAGCATAGGGCCGGGAGGTTCCACGCTGGCCGTGATCCTCGCCGGGGGCCAGGGAACCCGGCTGAACATCCTGTCGGTGAAGCGAGCCAAGCCAGCGGTGCCCTTTGCCGGCAAGTACCGCATCATCGACTTCGCCCTCTCCAACTGCGTCAACTCGGGCATCTACACGGTCGGTGTGGTCACCCAGTACCGGCCGCGCTCCCTCAACGACCACATCCAGCGCGGCCAGCCGTGGGATCTGGACCGCATGTACGGCGGCGTTCACCTCCTGCAGCCCTATCAGGGCCGGGGCGACTCGGACTGGTACCGGGGCACGGCGGATGCGGCCTACCAGAACCTCGACTTCATCGAGCACTACCGGCCGGACAACGTCCTCATCCTCGCGGGCGACCACATCTACAAGATGAACTACGCCGCCATGCTCGCCTACCACCTGGAGAAGCAGGCCGACGTAACCATCTCGGCCATCCGGGTGCGCCTGAGTGAGGCCGGCCGATTCGGCATCCTCACCACCACTGGAAGCGGTCGCGTCATCCACTTCGAAGAGAAGCCTAAGCAGCCCAGGGGCACCCTGGCATCCATGGGCGTCTACTGCTTCCGCGCCGGTGTCCTCCGCGATCGCCTCAGGCTTGATGCCACGGCACCGGGCAGCAGCCGGGACTTCGGAAAGGACGTCCTACCGCGCATGGTGACCGAGGGACTCAACGTCTACGCCTACCAGTTTGACGGTTACTGGATGGACGTGGGGACGGTGCAGGCCTACTGGGAGGCGAACATGCAGTTGCTCGTGCACGCGCCTCCGCTCGACCTCTACGACCGTGACTGGGTCATCCACACCCGCAGCGAGGAGCGGCCGCCGGCCAAGATCCAGGCAGGCGCGGTGGTGAAGCGCAGCCTGATCGGCCACGGCTGCGTCATCGAGGGTACCGTCGACAGCTCGGTCCTGTCTCCGGGCGTCTACGTGGGGCCCGGTTCGCTAGTACGAGACTCCGTCCTGCTGACCGACACACGGGTGCAGCCCGGCGCCACCGTGGTTCGTTCCATCACCGATAAGGAAGTGGTGATAGCCGGCGGCTGCCGCGTCGGCAGTGATACCGACCTCACCGTAAACGAGACCTTCCCCGACTCGATCAACACGGGACTGACGCTTGTGGGCAAGAACACGCGGCTGCCTCCCGGGCTGCTTATCGGCGGCAACTGCGTCATCGGGTCGGATCTGGTGGAGTCCGACTTCGCCGGCCTTCGCTCCATCCCGAGCGGCAAGACGTTCCGTGTCCAGCCGGTCTGACGTCGTGTCTGGACGTACCGACCGCCTGACTCTCCTGCTCGTACTCCACAATCACCAACCCGTAGGCAACCTGCCGGAGGTGTTCCGGCAGACCTACGATTCCGCCTACCTGCCCATGGTGGACCTGCTGGAGCGGCACCCGACCGTCCGGGCGGCGCTGCACTATACTGGCCCCTTGCTGGAGTGGCTGCAGCAGGAGGAGCCGTCCTTCCTGATGCGGCTGGAGGCGCTCCAGGCCTCGGGGCAAGTGGAGATCATGGGCGGGGCGCTCTACGAGCCGATCCTGGCGGTCATCCCGGACGCCGACAAGCAGGGCCAGCTGGAGGC
>JAAYAV010000306.1 GCA_012719195.1 Anaerolineae bacterium
CCCCTGACCGCCGCTCTGGCAGTACCGCCGGGCCGCAGACGCCGGTACCTCCCCCTGCTCGCTGCCCAGCTTGTCTGCCTGCTCCTCACCCGCGCCCGTTCCGCCTACCTGGGGCTGGCAGTCGCCACTCTTGTGGGCGCGGCACTCTGGGCAACCGAGGCCAGGCTGCCCCGGCTGCGCGCCCTCGTCTCCGGCGGTGGCGGGCTGGCGCCGCTCCTGAGCCTGGGCCTGACAGTCGTCGTCGCTCGGGTGACGCCCGTCGCTGAGCGCCTCACCGCTCTCGGTGGCTCCATCGCCGCCCGTGTCGCCATCTGGACGGCCGCCCTTCCCCTTGTGGATGACCGCCCTTTGCTCGGCTACGGCCCGGAAACACTGGCGCCGCTGTTCGCCCGCGTCTTCCCGCCACCGCTCGTCTACTACCAAGGCCGAAACGTCTACGTTGATCGGGCTCACAACCTGGGGCTGGACCTGGCCCTGGGCGCCGGGCTGCTCGGCCTTCTCGCCTTCGGCCTGCTGCTCGGCTGGGCTCTGTGGCGGCTGTGGTCGCCGCCCACCGCCGCACTCCCCACGCCCGCCCGAGCCGCGCGTGTTGCCCTCACCGCTGCTCTCTTCGGGCACCTCGCCGACCTCCAGTTCTCCTTCGACCTCACCGGCAGCGCGACGGTCCTCTACCTGCTCCTCGCCCTGGCGGCCGCCTTCCCCGCAGTCGTGGCCGCTCCGGTGCCTGACCTGTCGGCCCATCGCCCTGGGCCAGTTAGAGAGGTCGCTCCCCGCACCACCGAGCGGCTCGGCGGCACTAGCCAGGCGTTGCTCTACCTCCCGCCACTCCTGGCCGTCCTGAGCCTGGCGGCGATGCTGTCCCTACGACCTACCCGCGCCGACTCCAACCTTTGGCTCGCCCTCCAGGCGGGCGCCACCCCGGTGGGCCTGCACCGGGCCGATCAGGCCGCCTCCCTAATGCCGCGCGAGCCGACCTACCGCTTCGCCTACGCCCGTATCCTGGCACAGGCAGGCCGCTACGCCGACGCCGTGTTGCAGGCGCGGCGTGGCATCGACCTCAGTCCACGCGACCCGCGGGCGTGGGCCTCGCTGGCCGAGTTGCACCTTGTTTGGGCCACGGTAGATCCCGCTCAGCTGGCCCCCGCCGAGGCTGCCTACCGCACCGCCACCGGCCTGGCCCCCAACATGGCCGTCTACCACACCGGCCTGGGCTTGTCCCTAGCGCGGCAAACGCGCCTGGAAGAGGCTGTCTCGAGTTGGGAACGGGCCGTCGCCCTAGACGCCACCGACTATGTATCCTACGACTACCTGGCTCAGGCCTATGCCGACCTCGGCAGGGGCGTCGACGCCGACCAGGCCGCCGAAAAGGCACGATACTGGCGCGATCGTACGCGCTTCGCCGCCGAGTAGCGTCCGGCCTCGGCTCTGGTCATCCGGCAGCCCACTGCTCCCTGCAGACAGATCGCCGCCCGACTCACGCCGGCACCTAGAGGAGGTTCGCAGTGAGGAAGACCACGCTCCGCCGACTCGCCTCTTCGCTGGTTCTGACTGTCCTGCTGCTGGCGGCGCTCGGCACCGAGGTGACCGGCGGGGAGTACGTCACCGTCGTCACCCTCGGCTCTTTCAAGGAGATCCGCGTGGACGCATCATACGGCGCCATCGCCCCGGGCGATCTGCTGGTCAGCGCGCCCACCCCCGGCCACGCCATGCGGTCCGATGGCCCGGCCCCCGGTACGGTGATCGACAAGGCCCTGGGCGTTCTGCCGGCGGGCACCGGCACTGTGCCCGTCATCGTGACGCTCAACTGATCCGAAGGAGGAGAAGACGACAATGCGCAGAAACGGGATCCTGTTCGGTGCCCTGCTGGTCCTCCTAGGACTGCTGCTCCTGCTGAGCAACCTGGGCGTCATCGCGGTGGACGTCTGGTCGCTCCTCTGGCCTTTGGCCCTCATCGCCATCGGGGGCTCTCTGCTCTGGGCCGTTCTGGCTGGTCCCCGGACAACTGAGGTGGAAGAGGCCGAG
>JAAYAV010000307.1 GCA_012719195.1 Anaerolineae bacterium
ATCGGCACGAACACCGAGATCGCCCTCCACCACCGGGGACGGCTCATCACCTGCTCGACCGCTTCCGGCCCAGCCTTTGAAGGGGCCCATATCTCCTGCGGCATGCGTGCCGCCGAGGGCGCCGTGGAGAGGGTGGAGGTGAGTGACGGCTCGGTGAAGTACCAGACCATCAATGACCGTCCTGCCGTCGGGGTGTGCGGGTCCGGCATCCTGGACGTCGTCGCGCAGCTCTACCGCAACGAGGTGCTGGACATGAAGGGCGGCATGCAGGAGGGCAGCGCCCGGGTGCGAAACACCGACAACGGGCGCGAGTTTGTGCTTGTGCCGGCCGACGAATCCGGCACGGGCCAGGACATCGTGGTGACCCGCGCCGACATCGGCGAGATCCAGTTGGCGAAGGCAGCTATGCGGGCGGGCGTAAACGTGCTGCTGGCCGAGGCCGGCATCACCGCTAAGGACGTGCAGAGGTTTGTCGTCGCCGGGGCCTTTGGTACCTACATCGATGTCCAGAGCGCCATGGACATCGCTATGTTCCCGGAACTGCCCCTGGAGCGCTTTCAGCAGGTCGGCAACGCGGCTGGCGCCGGCGCCCGCATGGCGCTGCTATCGGTGGTCGCCCGGCGTCACGCTGCCGATATCGCCCACAAGGCTCAGTACGTCGAGCTTACCAACGACATGCGCTTCACCGAGCAGTTCACGCTGGCGATGTTCCTGTCTCAGGACCTGATGAGCTAGTGCCTGACGCCGCCGGGACGGCTCCCCACCGGCAGGCGCGCAGCCGGCTGGTTCCAGTCCTGGCGGCGGTGGTATTTGTGGTGTTTCTGGCGGCACCACCGCGCGCGCTGGCTGAGAAGGCCTGGCAGGTGGGCTACGGTCTCTGCCACCAGCAGCCGGATCGGTCGTTCTTCGTCGGGGGGCGCCAACTTCCTCTCTGCGCGCGTGACACCGGCACCTACCTCGGAGCCGCGGTCACTCTCCTCTGCATGCTGGGGACTTCCCGCCGCCTCGGCACGTCCTTGCCGCACCCGTGGGTGTTGGCGGTCCTGGCACTGGGCGGTGCCTTCTTCGTGGTGGATGGCATGAACTCGTATGCCGGGGCGTTTCCCTTTCTGCCGCGGCTCTACGAGCCCGACAACCGCCTGCGTCTCCTCAGCGGGCTGATGCTCGGTACGGCCATGGCGGCGGCGCTGCTGCCGCTCTTCAACTATACGCTCTGGCGGAGCGCACCCGCTGAGCGACCGCTAAACGGACGCGCCCTGCTTGCTCTGCCGGCGGCCTTAACGCTGGCCTACCTGGCCGTGACCAATGGGCCCGCTTGGTTGTACCTGCCCTTGGCTGTTGGGCTGGCATTGACAGTATTGCTGGTGCTGGCGGCGGTCAACGGTCTGCTCGTCACCGTCATCTTGCGGCACGACCGCCGAGGGACCGACTGGCGTGACCTGGTTCACCTGCTCAGCTGGGGGGTACTGCTCACCGCCATCGAGCTGGGATTCCTCAGTGGGGCGCGCTACCTCGCCGAGACGGCGCTGCGGTAGAGGTCCTGCCCGCTACTCATCGTGCTGCCATAGGTTGAGAAGGAGCCTATCTAGATGGGAACTATCCCCACGCGCAAGCATGTGCTTCCGAATGGGCTCACCGTCATCGTGCGGGAGTCCCGGTCCGTGCCCATTGTCTCCTCATGGCTGTGGTACCGGGTCGGGAGCCGCTACGAGCCGTCGGGCCTGACGGGTGCCGCGCACTGGGTCGAGCACATGATGTTCAAAGGCACGCCGCGGTACGCCCGGGGCCAACTGGATCGCCTGGTGGCTCGCAACGGCGGCACCTTCAACGCCTTCACTCATACGGACTACACCGCCTACTTCGAGACACTGCCGGCGGACAAACTCGACCTCGCCCTTGAGGTCGAGGCCGACCGCATGGTTAACGCCCTGTTCGACCCGGCGGAAGTGGCCTCCGAACGCACCGTAGTCATCTCGGAGCGAGAGGGTCTGGAGAACGAACCCGAGTTCCTGCTGGCGGAAGAGGTGACAGCGGCCGCCTTCCGGGTGCACCCCTATCACCATGAGATCATCGGCTGGAAGGCCGACCTACAGAGCATGACCCGCGACGAGTTGTACGGCGTCTACCGCCGCTACTATGCGCCCGCCAATGCCGTACTGGTCTTGGTTGGCGACGTCGGGATCGAGGATGCTCTGAGCCGGGTCGAGCGCCACTTCGGACCGCTGCCCTCCACGCTGGTGGAGTCTCCCCGCATTCCCACTGAGCCCCGCCAGCGAGGCGAGCGCCGGGTGCGAGTGCGTCAGGCGGGCCCCACGTCCTACCTTCAGGTAGCCTATCACGGGCCGGAGGCGAGCCACCCGGACTCAGCCGCCCTGCTGGTGCTGGACGCGATCTTCTCCGGTGCTAAGGCGATGAGCATCTCCCGCCCCGCGGCCGGCAATCGGAGTTCTCGCCTCTACCGGGCGCTGGTTGAGACCGAGTGGGCGACGTCGGCCGATTCTAGCCATTCGCTGTCAGTTGACCCCGGCCTCTTCAGCTTCGACGTCACCGCTCGTCCGGAGCGCCGGGTGGAGGATGTGGAGCGAGTGCTGTTCGAAGAGATAGACCGGCTGGTGCAGTCGGGCGTGTCCGAGGAGGAGTTGGAGCGGGCACGCAAGCAGACGCGGGCACAGCTGGCCTACAGCCTGGAGAGCGTTGCCAACCAAGCTTACTGGCTCGGCTTCTTCGAGATGCTCGGTGGGTACGAGCGCTTCGACGGGTTCGGAGAGTCGCTGGCCGGTGTCTCCCGGGAGGACGTGCTGCGCGTGGCGCGGCAATACCTGACCGAAGACAACCGCACGGTGGGCCAGTTCATTCCTACTAGCGTCGAGGAGGGCTCACTAGGGGCAACTGCGGCCGCCTTCCGGCGCCCCTGGCCGCGGATCGCATTCCTCTCCGGCTCCTCGTCTGCCGCGACCGGCCTCGGACCCGAGACCATCCTGCGGCGCGAGACGAGCAGCGGAGCCACCGTGCTGACCTACCGCAACCGCTCCGCACCCTCGGTGGTGTCCCTGGCCCAGATGAAGGCAGGCGCCGTGCTGGATCCCGAGGACGAACGTGGGCTTGCCGCCTTCACCGGGGCCATGCTGGAGCGCGGGACAGAGCGCCGCAGCTTCCAAGAGCTGAACTCCGACCTAGAGGCGGTGGGGGCGTCGTTGCGCGTGGGCGCGGGAGGGCACACGGCCGGCATCGTGGGTAAGTCTCTGGTGGAGGACAGCGACCTGCTGCTCGACGCCATGGCCGAGGTCATCCGGCAGCCGACATTCCCCGCGAGTGAGTTCTCCAGGCTGCAGGGGGAGATACTGGCCGACCTGCGGGAGATGGACGACGACACCGGCTATGTGGCCTCGCAGCGCTTCCGTGAACTCCTCTACCCGGCCAGCCATCCCTACCACCACCGGGCCTCGGGGACGGTCGCCAGCGTGTCGGCTCTGACGCGAGATCACCTGGAGAGCTTCTACCGCCGCTACTACGACCCCCGCAATCTGACGGTGTTCGTAGTGGGCGACATGGACCCCGGGGCGGCTTTCGAGGCCTGGGAGAGGCGCTTGGGCGACTGGAAGCCCGGGGGAGCGTTGGTGGAGTGGGACCTGCCAACCGTCTCCAACCCGGATTCGCTCAGGAGCGACGCAGTGGCCCTGGCGGACAAGACCCAGGTCGACCTCGCTTGGGGCTTCGTGGGCCTGAGGCGGAACGATCCCGACTACTACGCCGCCCACTTGCTGGACGTGGTCTGGGGCCAGCTAGGGCTCATGGGCCGCCTGGGCGAGCGTGTGCGCGAGCAGATGGGCCTGGCCTACTACGTCTACAGCCGGCTGGACGCTGGGTTCGGAGCCGGTCCTTGGAGCGTGCGTGCCGGAGTGAACCCCGAGAACGTGGGCCGGGCCTTGGCCGCCATTCGGGCCGAAGCCTTGGCGATCACCTCCGAGCCGGTCACGGCCGAGGAGTTCTCCGACGTGAAGGCCTACCTCACCGGAAGCATGCCAATGCGGCTGGAGACGAACGAGGGCCTGGCTACGGCCCTGTCGAGCATGGAGAGCTTTGGCCTCGGTCTCGACTACGTGAGCCGTTACTCTGACATCATCGCCGCGGTGACGGTGGAGGAGATGCTGGAAGCGGGCAGGAAGTACATACTTCCCGATCGTGCCACTTTCGCGCTGGCCGGACCTAGTCTGTAGCGCATCTCACCGGTGTTCTGTTGCGTCGTGGGCCATTCATGAGGAGACCAGGAGGGCGTATGGCGGACTTCCCTATGACCAATGTTGGTGGTGTGGCCGTCTCCCGGATCATCATTGGCACCAACAGCTTCTTGGGTTACTCGCACATGAGCAAGGCTCGAGACCGCTGGCTACGGGAGCACTTCACGCCGGAGAAGATGGCCGATGTGATGGAAGTATTCGCCCGGCGAGGCGTCAACGCCATCATGGCGCCGCCGCATGAAGACATCCGGCGCGCCATTGACATCACCGCTGATCGTACCGGTCAGGAGATGCTCTACATAACGACCCCGGGCAAGAACCATCCGGGCGGCCTGGAGGGGGCCATAGACTGGTGCGCGGAGCTGGGCAGCACCTTCTGCATGCCGCACGTAAGCTACACTGACAACAACTTGGTGGTGGATGAGGGGGTGATCCGAGGGATTGAGCCTCTCTTAGCGCGCATCCGTTCGCTGGAGATGATCCCCGGCCTCAGCACCCACCGGCCGGAAACCGTCACCGTGGGCGATGCTGCCGGCTACGACCTGGAGACCTACATTCAGCCCATCAACTCCATCGGGTTCCTGTGTAATGTGGAAACGGACTGGGTGGTACGGGTGATCAACCGGACGACCAAGCCGGTCATGTGCATCAAGCCCTTCGCTGCCGGCCGCGTCCTCCCACCCACCGGCCTGCAGTTCGTGCTTGGCTCCTGTAAGCCCAGCGACATGGTTGTCATCGGCACCATGAGCGCCTACGAGGCGGAGGAGGATCTGGATATCGCCGAGGCCCTCATGCGCGGTGATCGGCCCGAGATCGAGCCGGCCATGACCCGCAGCAAGGCGCATCTCGTCGGCTGACATATCTGGGCACTATGACGGCAGGGCGGGCGACTCCTTCGGGGGTCGCCCTTTCGTCTTAGCAGAAGTCGGCTCTTGCAGCACCGCCTACGGCGTGACGAAAGGCCGGGACTCTCGTTACCATGTTCAGCTATGGACGACGGTGAGATGCGCGAGGAACTGAGCCAGGTCCAGGATAACCTGCTTACAGCCCGCGCTCAGACAGGGGACCGGGAGGCCTTCGGCGAGCTTTACCGCCGGTACCTGCCGCCGGTGCTCCGCTTCCTCACCTTCCGGGTGGCATCCAGGAACGACGCGGAGGACCTCGCCGGTTTGGTGTTCTACCGCGCCTGGCAGGCGTTGCCGCGCTACCGAGAGCAGGAGGCGGGCTTCCGTGCCTGGGTCTACCGCATCGCCCGCAACTCCGTGATCGACTACTACCGAACCTCGAGGAACCACGCCTCTCTCGATGAGTCATGGGCGGGAGCCATCATGGCAGATTCGGCGAACGATCCTGATACCCACATAGTGGCGGAGGAAGTCAGAGCCGGCCTCAGCCGGCTGCCGGAGGAGCAGCAGACCGTGTTGGTTCTACGATTCGTGGAAGGCCTCAGCCACGCGGAGGTGGCCGAGGCGGTGGGCAAGAGCGAAGGCGCTTGCCGGATGATCCAGCTCCGGGCATTGAAGGCCCTGGCTCGCGCCATGGGTGAGGGAAGATGAAGGCGAAGGCGAATCTGGATCTGGC
>JAAYAV010000308.1 GCA_012719195.1 Anaerolineae bacterium
ACCGGTACAGTCTGATTGGCCACGCGCGTTCACAGTGCTGCTCGGAGGAGGACAGGTATGAAGTCCAAGCACGGGTTAGTGGTGGCTGCCTTGCTGGTGATGCTGTTGCCCCTCGCTGTGTACGCCGAACCGATCTACCTGCCTGTCAGCTTCGACAACTTCGCTCGCACCCAGCCCACTCCCACGGCCTCTCCGACAGCTACCATCACTCGGACCCCTACGGTTGTGCTCACACCCACCGCGACCGTCACACGTACTCCCACGATCGCGTTCACTCCCACGGCCACGGCTACTCCGACCACCGTGCCTGGACGCATCGCCTTCGCATCGGATCGTGACGGCAACTTCGAGATATTCTCCATGCGGGCCGATGGCACCCACCAGACCAGGTTGACGACCAACGCCGCCTTTGACGGTGAACCCGATTGGTCGCCCGATGGGAGTCGTATCGCCTTCACATCCGATCGGCACGGCGGCCTGGAGATCTACACCATGGATGCTGCCGGTGGTTCGGCGCTGCGTCTCACAGACAATGCTTTGGCCGATAGCCTGCCGGCCTGGTCTCCCGACGGGAGCCAGATCGTCTTCACCTCGGTGCCTGATGCGTGGCAGACCAACTTGGCCATCGTATCCGCGTTGGGGGGCTCCCCTCCTACCGCCCTTGTGGGGAGCGGGATGTTCCACTACTCGTCACCGGACTGGTCCGCCAACGGTCGTATCGTCTGCTCCTACTACCGCTTCCCCGGCCCGATCCCCCACATCCTTTCCATGAAGGCCGACGGCACCGACGGAGTGTCGCTGACCTCCGACGTGAACTACAGCGACTACTCGCCGGCCTGGTCTCCCGACGGCACGAAGGTCGCCTTCTACTCCGAACGAGACGGGAATGTCGACATCTACGTCATGAAAGCGGATGGCAGCGACGTCAAACGCCTGACCACAGACCCAGACCCAGATCGGGACCCGGCCTGGTCACCGTGTGGCGCCTGGATCGCTTTCGTTTCGGAGCGAGACGGCAATGCCGAGATCTACATCATGAAGTCGGACGGCAGCGCCCAGACCAGAATAACGAACAACGCTGCTGATGACCGGCACCCTTCCTGGACCACGGACTGAAGCTGGAGTGACGGTTCGAGCCCAGGCGGGGATGTCTGGCGCCTGGAACTCGTCCTGGCCACCGGTCAGGCGGCCGTCCATGGACATGGCTCCGGCAGTGGGTCGAGCCCGGCGGCGGTCCGGGAGGGGTCACCCCTCCCGGAGCCAGTAAGGTTGCCCGCGCCACCACTACTCCCGCAGCCGGCATCCCCCCGCCCGGCCGGAAGCGCCGCCGAGCCTCCCGGTTGGCAGCCCGGCAGCAGGCTTACTCCACTCCTTCCACCACGATGACCTCATACAGCGTCAGCTTGGACAGGCAAATGACGACATTGGAGTCGTCCGTGCTGGCGGAGACAGCCTCGCCTTCGCGCAGGGCGTAGACCTTCACCGGCCTGCCTTCGGTGCGCAGGCGGATGGTCAGGTCGTGGGCGGGCAGGAACTCGCTGACCGGGCGGGCGTCCTTACCGTTGTTGACCAGGTGGAGGAGCAGGCGCTTGTGCTGCGGCTGCCGGTAGACGTTCATGGTCACCACGCGAGGGGCATCCAGGTGGATGTAGCTGTCGCTCAGCAGGTACTCGAGGGCGGCCTGGAAGCGCTGCTCGGCGGTTGACATGTAGGTCTCGTTGAAGAAGACGCCCAGCGCCTCGGCGAAGTAGGCGGTCTTGCCCTGGCCGTGCTCGCCGAGAAGAACCGCCGGGTATGCTGTAAGGGGCTTCAGCGGCACGTAGGGCCGGTCCATGGGGCCGTGGAGCATGGCCGGGGCCTGAGCACCGGCGCTGGGGCGGACCTGCAGGGCGTAGGGGCCGCGCTCGATAAGGCAGCCCTGGTGGAAGCCCCAGTGGTCCTCGACCGCCTGGCTGTAGTTGTCCACCCGGGCCACCGGGAATGCTCCGTCCACGCCGTCGATGCCGAAGAGGTCCAGGGCATCGGTGGTGGGCTCGCCGGCGCCGTCGTACATGCCTGCCTCGAAGGAGCCCAGCAGGGAGCCGCCCCGCTCAACGAAGCGGCGGACGGCGGTCAGCGCCTCGCCGGTGAGGCAGGTGGCGTCGGGCAGGATGAGCACCTTGTAGCGGTCCAGCTTCCCCGAGGTCAGGTCCTGGTCCAGGATGACGTCGAAGGGAACGTGGGCGCGGGCGAGGAGCTGGAAGTAGCCCTCGCAGGCGGCAGACAGCAGCGTCTCGCACTGCTTCTTGCGCGCGGACAGCTCCTCGACGGAGTGCTGCTTGATGTCCACCACCAGGTTCTCCTCCCGCGCCGAGGCAGAGGTGCGGAAGATGGCCTCCTGGGCGGAGAGGTAGTGGCGGCCGGTGCCGCTGGAGAAGAG
>JAAYAV010000309.1 GCA_012719195.1 Anaerolineae bacterium
CGCGCCAACACCACCATCGGCGACGTCTGGGACTGGTCCACCCAGGTGAAGGAATCGCTTGCGCGCATGGACTACAGTGACGGTACCCTCAAGATCATCCCCAACTTGGCGGAGAGTTGGGACATCACCGAGGACGGGAAGGTCTACACCTTCCACCTGCGCAAGGGCATGAAGTGGTCCGATGGCGAGCCCTTCACCGCCGACGACTTCGTTTTCTGGTACGAGGACGTTGCCCTCAACGAGGAGCTCAATCCGGCCTTCGTCAACTGGCTGGTCATCGGCGGGGAGAAAGCGGTACTGGAGAAGATTGACGACTACACCTTCTCCCTGCGCTTCGCCGCGCCTGCCGGCCTGTTGATGGAGTTCATCTGCTTCCGCGGCGAGACCATGATCACGCCCAAGCACTACCTCTCCCAGTTCCACCCCAAGTACGTGGACCCGGAGGAGCTTGCCGCTAAGGCCGAGGCCGCTAACTTCGACTCCTGGTACCAGTGGTTCGCTGCTTTGAATCAGGGGTGGACCAACGTGGATCTACCGGTGATCTGGCCCTGGCACCTCGTCACTCCCCCCGAGACCGGCCGTCTCATCGCCGAGCGCAACCCTTACTATTGGCGCGTGGACACCGAGGGCAAGCAGCTCCCTTACTTCGATCGCTTCATATGTGACATGGCGCAGGACGGCGAGAACGTCCTGCTGCGGGCCGTAGCCGGAGAGATTGACCTGCAGTACCGCCACCTGGGCTTCGCCAATCTCTCCCTGCTGCGCGAGAACGAAGAGCGGGGCAACTACCGCATCCGCGAGTGGGTGGATGGTGGCGGGCCTTGCATCTACGTCAACCAGACGGCGGTGGACCCCAACGTCCGCGCCGTGACGCAGAACAAGTCCTTCCGCCACGGCCTCTCGCACGCCGTCAACCGCGAGGAGATGAACGAGCTGTTCTGGTTTGGCGTTGGCCGACCCTCCAACTCGGTTATTGCCCCCAACGACCCCACCTGGGTGGACGGGACCGACGCGGCCGGACTGGAGTTCGACTTGGACAAGGCCAACGCCTTGCTGGACGAGGCAGGGCTGGACCAGCGGGACGCCGATGGCTGGCGCTTGCGGCCGGACGGCGTCCGCATGGACATCCTGCTGGAGTGCTACCCGATGGAGATGGGAACGCCTCTGGCGGACGTGTTCCAGCAGATAGCCATGTACTGGCAGGAAGTGGGACTGAACGCGCAGATGAAGGAGATCGAGCGCACCCTCTGGAGCCAGCGCGTCTACGCCAACGAGATGGACTTCCCCGCCTACGTCACCGGGAACTACTTGTGGATGATCAATCCCGAGGGGACTCTCCCGTGGGGAGGCGGTTGGTACGGTGGGATGCTCTATGCCCAATGGGGGCCGAGCGACGGTCAGCAGGGTGAGGAGCCTACCCCCGAGATCAAGGAAATGATAGATCTCTACAAGCAGGCCCTGATGGAGCCGGATACCGACAAGAGGCTGGATCTGGGTCGACAGGTGGTCGCCATCGCCCATGAGAACCTGTACGTGATCGGCACGGTCGCCATCGACCTGCTGCCGGTCCTGGTGAAGAACGACCTGGCCAACGTCCTCGAGGTGGCGCCGGGCCAGCACCGCTCCGGCCACGAGTCCATCACCTGGCCGTTCCAGGTCTGGCGCCGGGACGATCCGGCTTAGCGATCCGCTCACTGAGGCGATGGGGGCGGGCCGAGCCCGCCCCCTTCCCTTGCGTCCGCACCGTCTTGGCCCGCAGTCACTCGTCACCGGTCACGCCTCAACCATCACCTCACCTCAGGAGTTGCCCCATGCTCATCGACTTCCACTATCACTCCGGTCAGCCGGGGATCACCCCCGAGAACCTGGCCAACCCGATCACCTGGGAACAGGGGATAGCCGTCTTCGTGGCCCAGGGCATCGACAAGGTCGTCATGCTGGGCGGTACCGGCGCCGGTACGCCGGAGTCGTCCTTCAACGCTAACCACCTCTACTACTCCGGCACCACCATCCGCGACGAGGTTCTCAAGGCGGCGCAGTACCCCGATCGCATCATTCCCTTCGGCTGCATGGACGTGCGCTGGATGGGGAACCGGCCCGATGCCGACTTCGGCCCGCTGCTGGACTGGTTCCAGGAGCACGGCTGCAAGGGCATCGGCGAGGTGACCTCCAACGTGCCCATCGACGACCCGCGC
>JAAYAV010000310.1 GCA_012719195.1 Anaerolineae bacterium
AGTGTGATGGTCTCGACCCCGAACACGTCCGCCTGCATCTGCCGCCAGAGTTGGCTGCGCGCCCCGCCGCCGGAGGCCCGCACCTGGGTCACCGGTACCTGCATCTCGTCACGCATTATGTCGAGCGAATCGCGGAGGCTGTACACCACCCCTTCCATGATGGCGCGCACCACCATGGCACGGTCGTGTCGCGCCGTGACGCCGAACAACAGCCCGCGCGCCTCCGCGTCCAGCACCGGCGCTCTCTCGCCCATCAGGTACGGCAACCAGAGCAGGCCCTCGCACCCCAGCGGCGCTCGCTCCGCCTCGCGGCTGAGCAAGTCGTAGGGGTCCGTGCCCAACCAGCGGGCGGTGGCTGTCTCGGCCTCGCCGAAGTTGTCGCGGAACCAGCGTAGGGACAGCCCCGCTCCCTGGGTCACCCCCATCACGTGCCATTTGCCCGGCACCGCGTGGCAGAAGGTCTGCAGGCGCCCCTTGTCGTCCCGGCGCGGCGCGTCGGTGAAGGCGAAGACCACGCCCGAGGTGCCGATGGTACTGGAGACGATGCCCGTCTCCACGATGCCGTTGCCGACAGCACCCGCCGCCTGATCGCCGCCGCCACCCACCACCGGCAGTCCCACCGGCAGCCCGGTCTCCTCGGCAGCCGACCGACTCAGGCGGCCGCTCACAACGGGGGATTCGAACGCGGGCGGCAGCAGGTCGCGGTCCAGCCCCAGGCCGTCCACCATGTCCCAGGCCCAATCGCGGCCCTGGACATCGAAAAGCGACGTGCCGGAGGCATCGGAGACCTCGGTGGCGAACTCACCGGTGAGGCGGAAGCGGATGTAGTCCTTGGGCAGTAGGCACTTGCGGGTCTGCTCAAACACGCCCGGCTCGTTGTCGCGTACCCAGAGCAGCTTGGGGGCGCTGAAGCCGGTCAGGGCCGGGTTAGAGGTGCGCTCGATGAGGCGCTGGGCCCCGATGCGCTCGGTGATCCAGTCGCACTGCGCTTGGCTGCGCTGGTCCGCCCAGATGATGCTGCGCCGGAGCACCTTATGGGCGTCGTCGAGCAGGACGACTCCGTGCATCTGACCAGACAGTCCCAGGGCGCGAATGGCATCGGGCGCCACGCCTGACTGCGCCAGAACGGCCCGGACGGCTTCCACCGCCCCCTTCCACCAGTCGGCGGGTTCCTGCTCCGCCCACTGCGGGTAGGGCTGGTACAGGGGGTACTCCGACGTGGCGGACGCCACCGGCAGGCCGTCCTCGCGAATGAGCAGCGCTCGCGCCCCGCCGGTGCCGATGTCTACGCCCAACAAGTAGGCCATTCCCGCTCTCCTTACGCCCAGGAAGTGGAGGCGTGCCGGCAGCACGGCACACCGCTACGTCCCGAGCTTCGGCGCCGGCATTGTACCATCATGGCCGGGAGCGTCAATGGGCGGGGCTCGCCGCGCCTCTATCGCGCAGCCACACTGCCAGCAGGAGAACGCTCGAGACGAGCATTGATGCAGCCACCAGCAGAACGCCCACCTGAAGGCCGGCCGTCTCCGCCACCCGGCCCACCACTGGCTGCAGCACGAACGTCCCACCTACGGCCACCGTGCTCAGGATGCCGGTGACCGCCCCAATCTGCCGGGGGAAGCGGCCGTTGACGTAGACCATCACGTTGGGGTACATGCCTCCCGCGGCCAGGCCGGCGACCATCGCGGCAGCGTAGGCCTGCGCCGGTGTGGTGGCCAACGTGAAGGCGAAAATCCCCAGGGCGGAGATCACGCCGCTTACGGTCACCACGGACGGGATGCTGAACCGGGCCACGATAGCTCCCTGCACCAGCCGCGCCGCCAACATGGCGGCCCAGAAGAGCGACAGCGCCGTGCCCGCGCCCAGGGCGTCGAGCCCGAATCGCTCCTGCATGGATAGCACCGACCAGGCGTTGACGCCCATCTCCCCGCCCACGTAGAAGAAGAGCGCCAGGCCGCCCATCACCACCAGGCGGTGGCGCGCCAGGCGAAGCAGCGGAGTGCCCTCGCTGGCCGGCCGCCGCCCGGGCGCCTCCGGCAACTGCGAACCAAGCCCTAGCACCAACGTGAGCGCGGCCAAAGCCACCACCAGCAAGAACCCGCCGCGCCAGCCGGCGCCACTCCTGAGCAGCGCCGCCACCAGCAGGGGCGCGGCCAGAGCCCCTACCCCGAAGCCCATGTGCACCAGGTTCATCATCCAGGCGCCGCCGCCGATCTGTGTCGGCAGCACATTGAGGCCGGTCTCCACAAAGCCGGAGGCCACACCGAAGAGGAAGTAGCAGGCCAGCACCATGGCGAAGACAGGGGCCGACACGAGCGCGAAGAGTGAGACCATGACCAGTCCCCAAGCCGCCAGGAGCGTCGGCTTGAGCCCCACGCGGTCCACGACGAAGCCACCCGCCAGGCAGCCAACCATGAAGCCGAGTGAACCCGCCGCCAGGAGCACGCCGACCGCCGTCTCGCGGACGCCGTACTCGGTCATCACCTCGGCCACCACCGGTCCCATAACCGTCTGACCGAGACCGTGCCCCGCCATTCCCAGTGTCGCCAGAATGGCCAGCCACCGCACTGAACTGACGCGAGCAGTACCCGCCGCCACGACTGCCTCACCGGTCTGCAACTGCGACTCCTTCGCGACCAAGTGCCGACTCCGGCACAGTGCCTATCCCGCGCAGCCGAGTGAACGCCAGGCGGGGGCTGCCGTCACCCTCCAATAGGGCGTACCAGCGCATCGGCTGAGCAGCGTCGTACCAGGCCACGGTGCTGAAGTCCAGGTTGAAGATGAACACCGCCTCCAGCCAGGGCCAGTTCTGCGCCGCCTGCAGCACCAACTGCTGGTAGTAGAAGGCCTGCTCCTCTTCCGTGACGGAGTACTCGTCGTGCTCCCCCATCTGCCAGGGTGACGCCAGCGGCCAGCCCACTTCGGTGGCCCAGAGGGGCGTCGCGCCATCGCCGGCCTCCACCATGACGCGGTGCTGCTCCGCCAGCCGCGCCGCCGACAGGCCCCAAGGGTGCACCCGGAACGGCGGCAGGCCGAACCCGTAGGGGTGCGAGCCCAGTGCGTCAAAGTGGCCCTGGGCCCCGGCAGCGTACATCGCCCGGATGAACTCCAGGTCTCCCATGGAGCCCTCGCCGCCGTCGCCCGTGGTTGCCAAGCCGCCGGTGATCACCAGCGCCTCGGGGTCCTCGGCCTTGATGGCGGAATAGGCCACCCGCAGCATCTCGACGTAGCGGGCGGGATCGGGCCGCTGCCCGCCCCACTCGAAGTCCAGGTTGGGCTCGTTGCCGATCTCGTAGGCCGCAACGCGGCCTCGGTACCGGCGCGCCACAGCGGTAACGAAGGCCCCATACGCCTCCAGATCGTCCGGAGGATGGGTGAGGGTCGTGCCATCGGGGCGGGCCCAGGTGGGCGTGTCGTGCAGGCGCATGAGGACTTGCATGCCCGCTGTCTCGCCCGCCTTGACCACGTTGTCGGCGTCCTCCCAGAAGAACTCGCCTGGCTCCGGCTCCACCCCGGCCCAAGACAGGTAGTTCTTCAGCCAGCCGAACCCAAACTGCTGCAGCAGATGGGCGTTGCTGAGGTCAGCGACGTTGGCCCCGAGGACGGCGGGCACCCGCTTGGCTCCCGGCTCCCGATCGTGCCGCTCGGCCCCGGCCGAAGGTCGCGAGTCCCCCTCACCCTCGGGGCAGTCTGCCCAGCCGTAGCCGGAGATCACCACTTCCGCCTGCCGCGTCGTCACCGAGAGCGATACGATCTCCGCGCCCGTGGCCGTGGCCCGGCCGAACAGGATGTCGTCACCCACCCAGGTCAGGTTGCGGATCGGTGAGCGCGCCTCCCAGAGCCACTCCACCTCGCTGCCGTCACTCTGTGCCACGTACACCCCCGGCCGGTCGTCGTCGTGCCAGCCGGCGAAGGCAAGACGCCTCCCGTCCGGCGACCAGGCCGGGTAACGTCCCTTGAGAGGCCAGTCGGTAACCTGGGTCTCGGCGCCGATGTCGAGGTCGAGCACGTACACCTGCTCCACACCGCCCCGCACGGCCGAGTAGGCGATGCGGTCTCCTGCCGGCGACCAGCGGGGAGAGCGGTATACCTCGCCCGGCCCGGCCATCGTCAGGCGGGTCACCTCACTTAGGGCCCAATCCAGGAGATAGAGGTCACGCCCGCCGTCGCGCTCCGAGACGAACACCAGCCGCCTTCCGTCGGGTGACCAATCGGGTTCATAGTCAGCTGCCGGGTGGTTGGTGAGATTGAGCACGTTTCCCACCGGCAGGGCCATGAGGTAGATCTCGGAGTTCCCGTCGCGGCGGCTGACGAAGGCGAGCCGGCGGCC
>JAAYAV010000311.1 GCA_012719195.1 Anaerolineae bacterium
ACCAGTGGCACCGGCGCTGAGGTCACCATGAACGCCGTCCTCACCGACGAGGCCGCCTGCGCCAAGAAGTCCATCCGCAGCTCCTCCTGGTTCGCCCGCTGCGCCCTGGTGGATCCAACCCTTACCCTGAGCCTACCGCCCTCGGTCACCGCCCATAGCGGAGCCGACGCCCTCACCCAGGCCATCGAGTCGTTCACTTCCGTCGGGGCTATGCCCCTCACCGACGCCCTCTGTCGGGACGCCATCCGCCTCATCGGGCGCGCTATCCTGCCCGCCTACCATAACGGCGGCGAGATCGCCCACCGGCGGGACCTGCACTACGGTAGTCTGATGGCGGGGATGGCGCTGGCCAACGCGAGGCTGGGGGCAGTGCACGGGATGGCGCATCCGCTCGGCTGCCGCCACCACCTGCCGCACGGCCTGATCTGCGGCCTGCTGCTGCCCTACGTGATGGAGTGGAACCTGGAAGTTGCGGCCGGCAAGTACGCCGAGGTGGCGGCGCTTGTGGGGTTGGACACTACGGGGATGGACAGCGGTCGAGCGGCGCAGGTAGTCCTGGACTGGGTACGTGAGCTGCTGAGCGAGCTCCACGTCCCCCTCACCTTGCGGGAGGCGGGCGTGGAGGGTCTGGACCGGGCGGCGGTGGCCCGCGAGTCGATGTCGTCGAGCATGGAGCACAACCCTCGCCCCATGACAGAGCCGGACGTCGAGGCCTTGCTGGAGCGCGCCTACTGAGGATGCACTAGATGAGGGGACGAACCACCGGTGCCGGTGGCGCCTGCATCGAAGTCGGCTGCGGCAGTGTCTGCCCGGCACACTGGTTGAACAGGTAGATGGCGCCAAGTACGATGAGAACCACCCAGGTCAGCATGCCCATGCGGCCGGGCTCGTTCGCCTTCTTGGGCTCTTCCTTCTTGATGGGCAGCAAGTCGTCGCACTTCCAGCACTGAGTGCGGTCCTCGGGGTTGTAGGCGCCGCAGTTCGGGCACTCCATTTCGGTCTCCTCCAGGCCGGCAGCCTGGTACGGCCGGCCGTTCTCTAGGTGTCAGTATAGGCGCGGGCCCGCCCCCGTACCAGCGCCGTTGGGGCGCGGCCCCGGCCCGCCGTCATCCCCCCAGCGCAATCATCACCAGCCCCACCGTGATGACGCCGACGGATAGGAGCCGCGAGCGGTGTCGCTCCTGGGGATAGAGAGCGAAGGCCATCAGCAGGGCTATGATCAGGCTGGACTGGCGGAAGGCCACCACGTAGCTGGCGTGGGACACCATCTGGAAGGCCCACACCACCAGCCAGTAGGCCCCGGCGCTCATGAACCCGGCCGCCGCCGGCATCCACCTGGGCGTGTCCGCCCTAGACGCGGTGACCGCCGGCCGGCCCAGTGTGCGAACGAATACCTCGTAGCCGATCATGGCGAAGAGGTAGAAGAAGTAGGTGTAGACGGCCGCGTAGGCCGGGCCCGGGGCCAGGAGCTCCGCCCCGCGTTTGTCCAGCAGGGAGTACCCGACCGTGCCCAGGGCGGTGATCACCATCCACAAGCTGGCCCGGTTGAAGTAGCGGCCCAGCTGCAGGTCCCGCCGGGAGCGTAGCGGCGTCATGATGCAGCCGGCGACCACCAACAGCATGCCCAGCCATCCCCCGAGCGAGGGCACGTAGCCGCGCAGGCTATCGCCCAGGGCCACCAGCAGCACGGGCAGGGAGCGCGCCACCGGGTAGACGACGGTGAAGTCGGCCGCCTCATAGGCCCGGCCCAGGGCCACGAAGTAGAGCCCACAGCACAGCCCCGATCCGACCACGTAGGGCCAGATCTCGGCGTGCATGGCGCCGGTGAGGTACTGCCCGATGAGCGCCGGTACGAGGGCAACGCCGGCCACGATGGGGAGCATGGAGCCGATGAAGCGGCTCTCCGCATGGCTCTGCCGCGCCAGGATGTTCCAGGAGGCGTGAATGAGGGCGGACAGTAGTACCATGCCGACCGCGATACCGCCCAAGACCGACCCCTTATCCGTGATGCCGGCGGCCGGATGGCCGCGCGGTGGGAGCCATTGTACGCCCGTGGTGCCGGTTGGGCACGCGCCCCCGCCGGTGGCGGCTAGCCGCCGCCCAGCAGCGCCCTCGCCTTGCGCACCACCTTATCCGGCCGGGCATAGCGGCGCCACAGCCGGCGGGCCTCGCGCTTGAGGGCATTGGCCGGTGTCCGCCGCTGCGACTCGACCAGCGCCCGGAGGAGGAACTCGCGGTCCTGCCCCTTGATCTTGGGACCGCTGGGGTTGCGGGCGTACTCGTCGTGATCGCGGATGAGCATGAGGTCGTTCTCGACGCAGTAGTCGTAGAGGCGGCTGCCCGGGTGGGGCGTGAAGAAGGCCGGGCTGTAGTAGTCGGGGTCGATCTCCTTAAGCATGGAGATGGTCTCCCGCACCTCGTCCGGCGTCTCGGTGGGCAGGCCGAGCATGTAGTTGGCCCAGATGGCGATGCCGTACTTGCGGCAGATGCGGGCCGCCTCCAGGTTCTGAGCCCGGGTGGTGCCCTTGCCGATGAAGTCCAGCACCCGGTCGCTACCGCTCTCGAAGCCGATGAAGTAGCCCTTCAGGCCGACGGCCGCCATGGCCGCTACCGTCTCCTCGTGCTTGACGATGATGTCGGCCCGGCTCTGGCAGAAGAACGGCTGGGTGAAGCCCTCCGCCTGGTAGGCCTCGCAGAACTCCCGCACCCAGCGGGGGTTCTCGGTGAGGCAGTCGTCGTGAAACATGAACGAGTTGAAGGCGTAGCGCTCGCGGAGGTCCTTCAACTCGCCGATCACGTTGGCGACGCTCCGCCGGCGCACCCGATTGCCGAAGATGAGGCTCTCTCCCGGCTTGCAGAAGGCGCAGTTGTAGATGCAGCCCCGCCCGGCAATGACGGTCACAAAGGGCGGCGGCAACTCGGGCACGAAGGGCGCCTCCGGAGACTCGGCCTCGTAGCCCCAGCGCCGCCACTCGTCCAGGAATAGGTCATGATCGGCGTAGGGCAGCGAGTCCAGGTCAGGGTGCTCGTCGACGACCAGCCGCTCCCGCTCCTTACCCGCTTCCAGGTCGCGCAGCAATTGGGGGAAGCTGATCTCCCCTTCTTGGATGACCACGTGGTCGATTTTCTCGTTGGGCAGGACTTCGGCCGTGGCCAGGGTAGGGTGTGGCCCGCCCACCACGATGTGGCAGTCCGGCAGCACCTCGGTGATGACGTCCACCGCCTGCATCACCGGGTTGAAGTCCACGCTCATCATGGTAAGGCCGCAAACATCCGGCCGCCGGGCCAGCAGTTCCTCGCGGAAGTGCTCCCAGCCATGCAGAGACCGCAGGTCGAGCAGGTCCACCTGATGGCCCTCGCGCTTGAGGACGGCGCTGAGGATGGCCAGTCCGTGGCTGATCCAGCCCGAGTCCATCCCCTGGCCGATGCTATCGAATCCCTTGCCGGCGATGCCGGCGTAGACAAGGCTTATGTGCACGCTACGCTCCCTCCGGACAGTGCACCCATCAGGGCACTACTGGATGTACGGGATGCCTAGATCTCGGCAGATCTTGCGCGCCAGGATGTCGTCTATCTCAGTGTACCTGGGGACTGCTGAGCGCTTCCCGAGCGCCGGGTTGTGCCACCAGGAGTGTCGGCCACCTTCGCGGAGTAGCTCGCAGCCATGCTCGCGGAGATGCCGCAAGAGGTCGCGGCGCTTCATACCGCGATGACGTCTTCCTGGAAGTCCTCGCCTGCCGAGGCGATTGCATCCTCCCTGTTGAGCTCAAGCGCCTCACGCAACGTCAGCCTCAAGCTCTCGAGGAGGGCCTCACGAGTCCGCTCCTGGCAGTTGACGCCGGGCACTTCAGCTACCCAGCCAATCCACCAATCGCCTCGCTGCTGCACGATCGCGGTGTAGAGGTTGTCCAAGGCATCCGCTCCTGTCTATCGGCCGTGAGAGACCGACCAGTGCCGCTCCTGCAAGTTGCGGGAGCCCCCTCAGAGTACCTTACCCCTTGCCTAAGCGCACGAGAGCGCGAAGCCAACACTCCTCACTCCCTGCTGAGACCCCGGCTGGCGAAGACACGGATGGCCTACCTTCCGGGTTAGGAGTCGCCGGCCGCGCCGACCTCCTCCATGAACGCCAGCATGCCGATCAGGTTGTCCACCAGCCCTTCGTCGAGGGCCGTCCAGCGGTAAGAGAAGCCCGGATAGTAGGGGCAGAGGCGACGAGTCTCCCCCCGGTGCTCGACTGGAATGGCGGCCAGCGGCCGGGTCCCCGTCTTGTCCGTCTGCACGCAGTAACGGCAGCCACTACAGCGGTTCGTGTGCTCCCACATGAAGTCCTTGACCGACTCCTCGGCGGGGTCGAACTGGTCCAAGAAGGGCTTCATTCCCCCCGGGATGGCTAGCCCCAGCCTTGCCGAATGGGCGAAGTAAGGGTCGTAGCTACAAGCGATTCCCGGGTGACGAATCTTGTAGAGACTGCCGCCGCGCGGCGGCTCCGGGTCCCAGGCCAGGTTGGCGTAGTCCAGCGACATGGTGCCGTCCAGGCACTCGAAGCGAGTGTAGCCCTGCGCCAGCAGCGAGGATTCCAGCCGGCGGAAGGAAGTCTCTCCGAGCAGCCGGGCGTACACCTCGGCCGCGTAGGGGTACCCGTCCTGGAAGAGACAGCGCGAGAAGGTCAGCAGCGTACCGCCGGGCCGGGTCGCCATCCACGTCCATGCGGTCGGTAGCGGGCCCGCCGGGTCCACCCCCAGTCGCGCCAGGATCGCCCCCTGTCTCCGGCTGATCTTGGCGGAGTCCGGGTCCTGGCCCAAGCGGCGCATGGTCTCCAGGAGCCCGTCCACCGCCTTGAGCGCCTTCCGCATGTTGATCTTGAGATCCGGTTTCCCGTACGACGCAGCGGTAGCGCGGTTAGGATGGGCGTCGTCCTCGTGCAACCGGCTCACCAGAAGCTGCGGCTCCGCCCAGAGCAGCTCGTACAGGCTCCTGATGAGGTGGTGGAACCGCTCCTGCTCCGCCGGCGCCGGCCCGTCAGCGGCCGGGGTGAAGGGGGGCAGCGTGTCCAGGTAAGACTGGACCATCCGTTGTTCCAGACTGCTGTAGCTGCGGTCCATGCGGTCGTCCTCCCCGCCAAGACTGCCGCGCCGGCCCGGGCGCCTGGCTACACGTCCAGGCCGCGCAGGTAACGGCTCGCCCAGCGGATCTGCTCCGTTACGTGGTAGGGCGGTATCTCGTGGGCGTGGTAGCGGTAGATGGCCATGTGCTTCTCCGCCGCCGGAATGTAGTTGAAGGCGGCGTAGATGCTGGATGGCGGGCAGATCAGGTCTATCAGCCCCACCGACATCAGCACCGGGCAGCTGATGCGATCTGCCAGGTTGAAGTTGTCGAAGTAGGAAAGCGTGCGGAAGGCCTCTTCCTCCCTCTCCGGGAAGACGCGGAAGAAGTTGCTCAGTTCCAGGTACGGCCCTTGCTGTGCCACCTCCAGCGCCCGGCGATAGTGACAGAGGTAGGGGACGTCGGGCATGGTCAGGGAGAAGCGACCGCTCAGGGCCGCCGCCGCCAGCGCCAGCCCGCCGCCCTGGCTGATGCCGGTAGCGCCCATGCGCGAGGCATCCACCTCAGGCAGCGAGGCCATAAGGTCGGCCGCGCGGAGACAGTCCATGTAGACGCCGCGGTAGTAGTAGCGCTCCGGGTCCAGAATGCCCATGGTCATCCAGCCGGAGACGTGCCCGGTGTCGTAGCGCCCGGCGTCGGAGCTCTCGCCGGACTGGCCGCGCACGTCCAGTGCCAGCACGGAGTACCCCTGGAGAGCGTAATGCAGGTACTGATGCGCCTGGCCCTTGTTGCCGCTGTAACCGTGAAAGACCACCATCGCCGGCAGCTTCTCCCCGGCGGTTCGGTTCCGCGGGCGCAGGTACCACCCCACCGACCGGCCGCCGCGGAAGCCGTCGTAGCTGGCGCGGAACACCTCCACCTCGGGCACGGGGAAGTCGTCCACCGGCTCCATCGCCGGGTTCAGCGGCTGCAGACGCGCCTCGCCGATGGTGCGCTGCCAAAAGGCGTCGAAGTCCGGTTCCTTCGTGAGCGGGGGGCGGTACTGCTTGAGCTCCTCCAGCGGCATGTCAATGGGAAGCATAGGACCTCCAGGCCCGAGGATTGACGCGTCTGCCGTTCATTCTGGCACGCGGCCCCACCCGCGGCAAGGGCCTCTCAGGCCGCCTTGGGCACACACTTCGCGCGAAGTCCCCGCCTCTCCATCACGGACCACACCCGCGGCCGGTTGTACCGTTGGCTGATGATGCAGGGGAGGTTGGCAACGACGGCGTAGGCCAGGTTGATGGCCCAGCCCACCGGTGGATTCCAGAGGCCGAGGAAGACGACGGGCAGCAGGGCAAGCCAGTGCGATAGCTCGGCGCGACAGGATTCGGCCAGCCAGCGCCGCAGGTAGACTCCGCCGGAAGACTCCACCCGGGAAAGCGAGAAGTCCCCGAACACCTTGCCGCCGGAAGGCAGCAACGCCTTCCACCGCCGCACCCGGAAGTGCCGCTGGTAGAAGCGACCGCCCTCCTCCCAGCGTCGCGACCGGAACAGCGCGCCCTCCGAGTCGAGCCGCGACCCGTCCAGCCGCGCCACCAGGTAACCGATGACGAATTGGAACGCGAACCAGGCGCCGGCGTTGGCCAGTATCAGGGGCAGTGGGGAGAGTTCGACCAGGGGCAGCAACCGCTCAGCCTCGCCCACCGATGGGCACGACGCGTCCCTTCCAGACCGCCCGCCCCACCACGACCTTCAGGAAGAGAGACACCGCCATCACCAGGCCGAACGCCAACAGCGGAACCGGGAAGAGAACCGCCGTCGCCACCCGAAAGCGCCCGATCCGCCGCAGCATCCACCAGACCTGCGCTGCGTAGGCGGAGTAGATGAGTCCGTAGGCGACGAGCAGCCCTGCATCCAGCCAGGCATGCCGCAACAGCGGGTCAAAGGCGGCCCCGAAGCATCCGCAGACCCAGGCGACGGAGAGCAGGAGCATGACGGGGCTGAGGCAGGCGGCGCCTTGGCCGAAGTTCTTGGTCCAGCCCTCCAGCAGGGAGCGTAGCCCGTCCGGGTACATGCGGAAGGAGACGGTGCCGCGGCCTCCGAAGGAGCCCACCGGAAGCCCGTGCTCGGCGAAGGCCTGGGCCAGGGCCAGGTCTTCCAGCATGGCGCACCTGGAGGCAGCGTGCCCACCCACGCGGAAGTAGTCCTGCCGCCGGCACATCACACAGGGACCGAACCCTCCGCCCGGCTGCACTCGCTCGCCCAAGGGCGTGAAGGCGTTGAGTCCGGCCATGAGCACAATGTTGAAGAAGGCCGACAGCTGCTCGTAGGCGCGGACCGTCACGTGGTAGGGCTGAACCGTCACCAGCCCGCCACGGTGCTGCTGTAGGCGGGCGAGGTCGGCCACTGCCTCCGGCTCCAGCCAGGCGTCGGCATCCAGGAAAAGGAGCAGGTCGCCGGTGGCGGCCTGTGCCCCCAACCAACATGCCCACCCCTTGCCCATCCACCCATCGGCGGGCCCACCGGAGCCGATGACCGTGGCTCCCAGCGACCGGGCCACGGCGGCGGTGTCGTCGCTGGAATCGTCGTCTACCACCAGCACCTCGTGAGGCGCAAGCGACTGCTGGGAGAGCGAGGCCAGCAAGCGGGGGAGGTTGTGCGCTTCGTTGCGGGCGGGGATGACCACCGACACGCGCGGCGGCCCGTGGTCCGCGCCGGCCGGCTCCTGCTTAGGGACGGTGCGCACTCGCCACATGAGGAACAGGCCGACGAACCAGGCAACGGTCAGCGTCACTAGGTTCACGAGCCCACCCGTGGCCGCCCGGGCCGCAGCAGCCGGCCGTCTGGAGCAGTCCTATCCGCCGCACCGGTGAGGCGCATCTGGACTCCTAACTAGTGGGAACGCGGAGCCGGCCAACCGGCTCCGCGTGAGCGCGAGTGACGCCGCGGATCGAGACTTTACCGCCAGACCTGATAGTTGGGCGGTTCCTTGGTGATGATCACGTCGTGCGGGTGCGACTCGATGAGCCCGGCGCTGGTGATGCGCACGAACTGCGCCTTCGCCTGCAGGTCGGGTATGCTGCTCGCGCCCACGTAGCCCATGCCGGAGCGAACTCCGCCGAGCATCTGCTGAACGTAGTCGGCCAGGCGACCCTTGTAGGGGACGCGCCCCTCGATGCCCTCCGGGGAGATCTTAGTGAGGGCAGTGCCCATGCCGGCGCCGTAACGATCGCGTCCCAGCCCGGCCATGGCCCCCAATGAGCCCATGCCGCGGTAGTCCTTGAAGTACTTGCCCTCCAGCAGCACCACCTCGCCCGGGCTCTCTTCCAGCCCGGCCAGCAGGTTGCCCAACATCACCGAGTTAGCCCCGGAGGCGAGCGCCTTCACGATGTCGCCCGAGTACTTGATGCCGCCGTCGGCTATCACCGGAACGCCCTTCTCTGCCGCCGCCCGGGCGCACTCCCAGATCGCCGTGATCTGCGGAACGCCCACGCCCGCCACCACCCGGGTGGTGCAGATGGAGCCTGCTCCCACGCCGACCTTCACCGCATCGGCGCCGGCAGCGATAAGGTCGAGCGTGCCCTCGCGCGTGACCACATTCCCGGAGATGAGCTGCAAGTGCGGGTGCCGGCTCTTGACGTACTCCGTCATTGCCACCACGTTCTTGGTATGACCGTGAGCGGTGTCGATGACCAGCACATCCAGCCCGGCGCGTACCAACTCGTCCAGCCGCTCCTTGGCATCGCCGCTTACGCCGATCGCGGCCCCCGCCAGCAGCCGCCCCTTGCTATCCTGGGCAGCGCGGGGGAAGTCCAGCTTCTTCTGGATGTCCTTGACGGTGATGAGGCCGCGAAGTACGAAGTCCTCGTCCACCAGGGGCAGCTTCTCGATGCGGTGGCGCTGCAGAATGGCCTTGGCCTGCTCCAGCGTAGTGCCGATGGGAGCGGTAACCAGACCTTCGGCCGTCATGAACTCGCTGACGGGCCGCGTCAGGTCTTCGGCAAATCGGACGTCGCGATTGGTGAGGATGCCAACCAGGTGGTTGCCGTCCCGTACAATGGGTACGCCGGAGATATGATACCGGCTCATAATGGCCTCAGCCTCGGCCAGGGTGGCATCGGGGCCCAAGGTGATGGGATCCACGATCATGCCCGACTCGCTGCGCTTGACCTTGTCCACCTCCTCGGCCTGCCGCTCCACCGTCATGTTGCGGTGCAGGATGCTGACACCGCCTTCGCGTGCCATCGCAATGGCCATACGCGACTCCGACACCGTATCCATGGCCGCCGACAGGATGGGAATGTTGAGGCCAAGACCGGCCGTTGCCTGGACTTGAAGGCTGACTTCCGAGGGGAGGATCGCGGACTTCTGGGGCACGAGTAGGACGTCGTCGAAGGTTAGGGCCTCGCGTGCCGGGAACTCGCAGCTCATGGGCGGTCACCTCCTGAGCTTGGGCCGCGGGAGAGGCAGTGGATCGCGCTCGCCCCGGGCGGCGGTAAAATTGCCGGATAGCGTACCATCGCTCCGGCAGGGCTGTCAAACGTAATCGCGTGGTCGACCTGAATGACTGCGGCTTGGGTAGGACGGCAGTTGTTGGGATTGGTGCGCACCCCAGGGCCGGCATCACAGCCTCCCCGTGTCATTCTGAGGCCCGGCAGGCGACCGCTCCAGTCGTCCGTCGGGCCGAGGAATCTACCGGATGCTGAGCGTAGATCCCTCGCCGCGTTCACGGCTTCGGCGCGACCTGGCTCGGAATGACAAGGAGCGGCTCAGCATGACCTCGGCTGGCCAAGATGCAGGTGACCCGACGGCGTGACGAGGACTCGGCTGGTGCCGCTGCAGCCGCAACGGTGGCAACGATTCTGCTACGACAACATCATGCCGCTCCGCGGACGGGGCGCGCGAGAGGAGGAGTACGCCATGCCGAGCTCTGCCCCCGGGTCCAGCCTACTTCCAAGTGAAGTGATCTTCCTCGCCCGCGACCAGTTCGCCCCGCCGGCCGGCCGCCTGAACTACTTCCGCTCCTCCGGCATCGAGATCAAGGCCTCCGTGCCCGAGCTGGCGCAGTTGTCCTATGCCGCCGCCTTCCTGGCTGTGGAGAAGGCCGGCCTCCTGAGCCTCAACCTGCGCTCCAAGAAAGCGCTCCTGGGCCTACGCACGGTGGATGCCCTCTACGCCGATCCGCTCCCCGGCAGGGCCGACCCGTTCCCGTCCGACTGTCTGGAAAGCCGCCTGCGGGAGGCCGCCTTCGACCTCAGCGCGAAGCAGCAACACGAGATCCCCCGCATCGTCCACGGCCTCTGGTCTTCCGACAGCAGCAACCCCTTCGGAGATGCCGTCGGCCTGATCCAGAGCCTGATGGCCGCCCGGGGCGTGCTCGCGACGACCAGCAGCAAGCGGCTGAAGCTGTTCACCGTCGTGTCCCACTCGGAGCCGCCACTGGTGGTGGCGGAGGCGGCGGCCCAAGCGACGGAGGTGCAGGCAATGCTGGCCGGCTGCCGTACGGAGCGGCCGGAAGTGTGGAAGCAGCTGCTGGACGGGATCGCCAAGGGCATTCGCAAGCACGAGAAGGACGACAGCCCCGACTTCGACGACTAGG
>JAAYAV010000312.1 GCA_012719195.1 Anaerolineae bacterium
GGCAGCGGCGCTGAGCCAGGGCGCCAGCCGGCGGAGGAGCGCCGCCGGCCAGGGGCGATCGAGGTACTCCAGGAGCAAGCCGGCGGCGAGGGCCAGGAGCAGCAGTGTGCGCGTCGCCGTGGTGACGGTGAGGAGCCAGGACTCGCTGGGGAGCAGGATGAGGAAGCCGTGCGACTCCAGGTAGTTGATGAAGGTGAGGCTGAGCGCTAGGACCGCTCCGCGCCAGTCGGGCCAGAGGATGGCGATGATGGGCAGGAGGTAGAGCAGGTACTGCGGACTCCAGCCTTTGCTGAACAGGAAGAGCAGGGTGAAGCTCAGGCCGGTGAAGGCCACCGCCGTTTGGGGCCGACGCCAGGATGCCGGCCGCAGGTAAAGGCCCAGGTAGACCGCCACCAGCAGGGCGCTAAGCAGGCCGTAGGGCACGCTGCCCTGCCAGGCGGGCCCGTCGAGGGCGGACAGGTCGCGCACGTCGGCGGGAGCCACTCCGAAGCCCAGGTAGCCATCGAGCACGGCCCAGATGGTCTGCCACGGGGGCCGGATTCGCTGGACGTCCAGCGGCGCTAGCAGCAAGCGCGGGTTGCGCAGGGCGAAAGGCGCAGCGATGGCCAGGACGGTCAGTGCCCCGGCGGCCAGGTAGCGCAGTGCGGCGCGCCAGGGGAGGCCGTCCAGGGAGCGGGGCCGCTCGGGCACGAGCTGTCGCAAGCCAACCGGGAAGACCAGCGCCGGCAGCAACTTGGTCATCACGCCGAGTCCGCCCGCCAGCCCGGCCAGGAGCCAGCGCTCGGCGAGGACGAGATAGAGGGCGAGCAGGAGCAGGAAGGTGGGAAGGCTGTCGAAGTGGGCCTGGGCGGTATAGGCGGGCAGGAAGAGGAGGGCGTAGAACCCCGCCGCCCGGAGGCCGCCGGCGGCGCCGGACACCTTTCTCGCGATGGCGTAGACGAGGGCAAGGGTGCCGGCCTCGGCGGCGATGAGCACCGAGCCCAGGAGCAGGCTGAAGAGGAGTTGGGGTTGCTCCCAGGGGGGTAGCAGCAGGGACAAGCGGTAGAGCCCGACCAGGAGCCAAGGGAAAACAGGCGGGTAGGGGCTCCAGATATTGACATAAGGGTAGAGGCCGCGGTCGGACAGGGCGGCGAACTCGCGGTAGTAGTAGAAGTCGGAGAAGTCGGCCAGGAAGCCGCCCGGCCGGAGCAGCCACAGCGACGCCAGCCGGAAGCCGAGGAACAGCGCCAGCAACAGGAAGAAGTCGCGGCGGCTGTTGGTGTGGGAGGCGGCGGTGGGGTTCACGGGGCCAATGTACAGGGCAAGGACCGGCAGTGGCAAGGCGAAGCGGGAGAGAGGGATTAGCCACAGAGGTCACAGAGCGCACAGAGAAGCGGGAGCGCTAAGGGGAACACGAGGGGGCGTTCTATCACAGGCAGGCTTGCGGCCAGTGCACACACTGATCGCTAGGCGCGCCTGGCGCGGTTACAATGGGGCTCCATCCCCACCAGGAGGCACGAGTGAACTCGAAGCAGCGTGTACACGCCGCCTTGCGAAGGGAGCCGGTGGACCGGGTTCCCATCTTCATGTGGTTCCACCCCGAGACGGCGGTGCGCTTCGGGGAGTTGCTGGGCATCCCGCCGGGGAAGGTGGGCGACGCCATGGGCAACGACGTGCGCCAGGCGTGGGTCAACAACAACTACGCCATGGAGGGGATCGTCCACGAGCGGGACGGCGACTCCCACACCGACGCCTGGGGGATCCGCTGGGTGAAGGAGGGGGCGTTCAACCAGATCGCCCATCACCCCTTGGCGGCGGCCACCCGCGACGAGCTCCTGGCCTATCGCTTCCCGGAAGACCACCTCGAGGAGCTACTGGCGCAGATGCTGCCGGTGGTGGAGGACGCCGACACGCACTTCATCGGCTGCGACGTGTCGCCGTGCGTCTTCGAGATGTACTGGCGCTTGCGGGGCATGGAGCCGGCCATGCTGGACATGGCGGGAGACCCCGATCTGGCTTTCGAGATGCTCGGTCGCTGCGCCGACTTCGCCCTGCGGCTGTCGCGCGAGGCCATCGCCCGCTACCCGCTCGATTGGCTGTGGGCGGGGGACGACGTGGCGGCGCAGCAGTCCATGATCGTCGGCCCGGCGACCTGGCGGCGGCTGGTCAAGCCGCACTTGGCGCCCATCTTCCGGGCGGGACGGGAGAGCGGTCTGTGGGTCGCCTTCCACTGCTGCGGCAGCCTGCGTCCCATCATCGGCGACCTGGTGGAGATGGGGCTGGACGTGCTCAACCCCATCCAGTGCAACTGCCCGGGCATGGACCCCTTCGAGCTCAAGGCCGAGTTCGGGGCTGACCTGGCCTTCATGGGGGGCGTGGACACGCAGGACCTGTTGCCGCACGGCACCGCGGAGGAGGTCTACGCCGCCACCGCACGCCTCATCGAGGGCATGACGGCGGATGGGGGCGGCTTCATCCTGGCGGCGTCGCACACCGTCCCGCCGGAAACGCCCGATGAGAACGTCTTCGCCATGTACCGGGCGGCGGGCGTCAGCCGAGAGGAGGTCTTCGACCGGGCGGCGGACATCCGGCGGCTGCTTCGGCCTCTGTAGGTGAGCATCTCTCGCCCGACTGTCATTCCAGGCGAAGCGAGGAATCTACCGCGGGAAGGAGATCCTTCGCTTCGCTCAGGATGACGCC
>JAAYAV010000313.1 GCA_012719195.1 Anaerolineae bacterium
CCTGGTGGCGGAGGCGCCGGTGACCATGGAGATCGAGCACCGCGAGCCTGGCCCGGCCACCTTGGGGCCGGGAGCGGAGAGGGTCAACGCCTTCACTGTGCGCTGGACGGGGCCCAGCCTCTGGCACGTCTTCCACCTGGCCACCTACGGGCGGGAGGTGCCGCGCCCGCGGTAGGGAGCCAGGCGAGCCGGGTTGTCTAGCCGGACTCGTCTCGGTAACCGCGCCGCAGAGCCTGCTGGGCCTGCTGGCGCAGTTTCGGAACGCTAACCATCACCGTTATCCAGACAACATCCAGGAAGAGGCTGGGTGGCTTGGGCACAATCTGGCCCCGAGAGGCGGCAAGAGCGCTCCAGGGTGCGTCTGGGTACTCCGCACGCGTCTGCGGCGATACCTGGTGCGCCGCTTCACCGATGACCAGCATCTTGTACAGCACCGCCGCCTGCAGCATCCGGTCCGAGTCCAGGTCTTCACGGCTGCGACCGGCCATAGACACGGAGAGTTCGGCGGCGGCCTCTACGACGTCATTGAGGTAGAGGCGCTCAGGCCGCATAGAGCACTCGCGAGCTCTGGAGCACCTCTCGCCGGAGCAGTGGCTTCAGTCCTCGCTTGGGCACTACGTCAACCGATCGCCTCAGCGCCGCGGCCAAGTCCTCCTGCAGGCCGGCAAGCCTCAGAAAGCCGACGCTGGCTTCCGGCTGGAACTCCACCAGTACGTCAATGTCGCTGTCGGGGCGGAAGTCGGGTCGCAGAATGGATCCGAAGAGCGCCAGCTCCTTCACCTCATAGCGACGACAGATCTCCGCCAGCGCTTCCTCGTCTATGTGAACTCCGTTCACGATCATTCCTGCCGCTCCTGCCCTGGGGATGGTGGTTTCCGATAGTGCCCCGCCTGTGTATTATGGCGGGCAGCGCGGTGCCGGTACCACCGAACAGGCAGACCCGCGCCGGTGAGGAGTCGGTAATGACGACGGATATGGTGCCCGACAGCGCCGCGCTGTCCACGCTTACGCTCACTCTCAAGGAGTGGCTATCGCCTCACAGCCTGCGGCTGTGGTTCCGGGACGAGCCGCGTATTGAGTTTCGCAGCGGCCAGTTCATGCAGGTGGTTCTGCCCCACGATAACCCCGACGATCGCGGCATCCGCCGGTTCTTCACCATCGCCTCTTCTCCCACCGAAGAGGGCATCGCCATCATCACCAAGGTTCCCGAGCCATGCAGTTCGTTCAAGCGGGCCCTGGTCGCCCTGGAGCCGGGCGGCACCCTCGCGGTCACCTCGCTGCGGGGCAGCTTCGTTCTACCGGAACGGTTGAACGCGCCCTGCGCCTTCTTGGCGGCCGGCATCGGCATCACTCCGTTCCGCAGCATGGTCAAGTACATGATTGATACTGGCCGGCACTGCCCCGCCACTCTGCTCTACGGCGAATGGTGCCTGGAGGAGTTCCTTTGCCGGGGCGTCTTCCAGAAGGCGCAGGAGACTATCGGCCTGAGGCCGGTCTACACTATCACCGGCCCCGATGTGCCCCCCGACTGGACCGGTCGCACCGGCTTCATCTCCCCGGAGATGATCATCGAGGAGATACCGGACTACCGCGAGCGCCTCTTCTTCGTCTGCGGCCCCCCCATGGCCACCAAGAGCATGGAGACCATCCTCCATGACCTGGGCGTCCCGCGGGACCGCATCCACAGGGACTACTTCCCCGGGTACTGAGGCCTATCCTCCGCCCACCTTCGGCAGGGTGATGCCCGTCTGGCCCTGGTACTTGCCTTTGCGGTCGGCGTAGGACACGCGGCACACCTCGTCCGCCTGGAAGAAGATCACCTGGGCGATGCCCTCGTTGGCGTAGACGCGCGCCGGCAGCGGCGTGGTGTTGGAGATCTCCAGGGTGGCGTAGCCCTCCCACTCGGGCTCGAAGGGCGTCACGTTGACGATGATGCCGCAGCGGGCGTAGGTGGACTTGCCCAGGCAAAGGGTGAGCACGTCCCGCGGGATGCGGAAGTACTCCACCGTGCGCGCTAAGGCGAAGGAGTTGGGCGGGACGATGCAGACGTCCCCGCGGAAGCCCACCAGGGAGCGGCTGTCGAAGTTCTTCGGGTCCACGACGGTAGTGTTGACGTTGGTGAAGATGCTGAACTCGTCGGCGACGCGGATGTCGTAGCCATACGAGGAGAGGCCATAGGAGATGACGCCCTCGCGCACCTGACCGGGCTCAAAGGGCTCGATCATGCGCTGCTCGCGCGCCATCCGCTCGATCCACGAATCACACATGATGCTCATGTAATCTCCGACTCCATCGGTCGTCTGCGGCCGGAGCGATCGCGCTCAGGCCTGAGGGGCGGGCCAGCGGAGCAGCCCGGCGATCACCACGGCGACGACGGATAGCAGAAGCCC
>JAAYAV010000314.1 GCA_012719195.1 Anaerolineae bacterium
CCGCGGAACACCGTGACGGCCTGGCCGCTTATCACCACTCGCGACCCGGCCGTCTTCACCTTCACCACGCCCCCGCGGGCCGAAGCCTGGAAGCCCACCATCTCGGTCAGGTCCAGCTTCTCCCCCCAGTACGGTGCCAGGCAGCAGTGTGCCGAGCCGGTGACCGGGTCCTCATCAATGCCTGCCGCCGGAGCGAAGAAGCGGGAGACGAAGTGAAAGTCGGCCTGGGCGGCGGCAGTGACGATGACACCCCGGCCGCCCAGCGCCGCCAGCCGGGCCATGTCCGGCCGAAGCTCGCGCACCTCGTCCTCGGAGCCCAACTCCACCAAGAAGTCGAACCGGTCCTGGCCGACGAATCGGGCCCCACTCACCCCCAGCGCCGGCAGCAGACCGGTCGGCGGCTCGATGGGGCGGGCCGGGTCGGCGGGGAAGTCCATCTCGATCCACTCGCCCGTACGGCGGCAGGTGAGGCGCCCGCTGCGCGTGTCGAAGCGCGCCTCTTCCGCGGCCGCCAGGCTTCTCGTCTCCCACAGCGTGTGCGCCGAAGCCAGCGTCGCGTGCCCGCAGAGGTCCACTTCCACCGCCGGCGTGAACCAGCGCAGTCCGTAACCGGCGGCCGCGCGCACGAGGAAGGCGGTCTCGGACAGGTTCATCTCCGCTGCCACAGCCTGCATCCATGCTGCCGGTGCTGCCTGGGGCAGCAGAACCACTCCGGCCGGGTTGCCGGCAAAGGGCTCGGAGGTGAAGGCGTCCACCTGGTGCAGTTCCACGGACATGGTTAGCTCCTTGGTCATCTATTGAGCCTGATCATCGTTCCTTGACGGGAACGAGCGGAGAAATATACTGGCAGGCGTAGCGCCGCGGCGGCGGTAGCGGCGGCCGCGGCCAAGGGGAGGAAAGCATGTTTGCACGTGTTAGTCAGATAACGGGACTCCCGGGCAAGCTGGAGACGGCCGTGCCGGTGCTCCAGGAGGGGCTAGACCTTACCCAAGGACTGGCCGGCTTCGAGGGCGCCTACCTATTGGTGGACCGGGACAAAGGCAAGATCATGGCGGTCACCTTCTGGAACAACCAGACGGACCTCAAGCTGTCCGCACCGCGGGCGGAGAGCACCGTCGCCGACGCCGCCAAGAGGGCCGGCGCCGAGATCGATCCCCAGGTTGAGTCCTACGAGGTCCTGCTGGAGATCTAGGCCGGCAGCCCGAGGGCGCCCCTTAGCGGCTCGATCCTTGCAGGGCGCGCACCAGTAGCACCGCTCCGACAGCCATCAGGGCCAGCGGCCAGATGTAGCCGAGCAAGCCGACGGACCCGGCCATCAACAACGCACCCATGACGCCCAGAACGCCCGCCGGGATCAGAGCCCACTTCATCTGTCCCTCGGGCGTTGGCACCAGGTAGACGATCAGGAACGTCAGCGCCAGGCCCAGGAAGAACACCCCGCCCAAGGCATCGTCGCCAAAGACGGGCTCCAGGCTAACGATGGCGGCGATGGTGAGCAGCACCCCGCCCGGGATGAGAGCCCACCACTGTTCGCGCGTGCGCAGGTAGACGAGCAGGAAGCCCACCGCCAGGCTGCCCAGGAACAGGCTCGCTCCCAGCTCGCCCTCCTCGTCTATCATGGTGCTGTAGCCGATGAGCAGGCCGATCCCCAGCAGGGCCATCCCCGGGATGGCGGCCCACCACCACTCCCGCTGGCTCGCGTAGCCCCAGAGGAAGGCCACCCCACCCAGCGCGAAGCCGGCCGCCACGGCCAGTTCTGCCCCACCGCGCAAGAGGCCGACGTTCTCCAGCAGCAGCAGAACCCCCAACAAAATGAGGAACACGCCGATCATCAGGGCCGGGCTCGATCTTCTCACGTCATCCTCCTCGGCAGTGTCGTTGAGCCGGGCGACGCGTCCGGCGGGCGCGGCATCAAGCTTACGCGATGCCGGCCGCAGCCTCAAGGCCGGCCCCGCCGCCCGTAGGCCGGTGGCGACCGCTGTCGCCGCCTGACGGGCCCTTGCCGCCTGACAGCGATTGTTGTAAACTGGCTTGGCTTACGCGTATCGCGCCATATAAGCTGTTAGGGAGAAGCACGCATCATGGCCGTAACCGGCAAGGAGCAGGCGCTCGATACAGTTCTGACCGACTTGAAGCGCCGTTACGGCGACGGCGCCATCATGCGCCTGGGCGCCGACCAGTGGACCAAGGTGGAGGCCATCCCCACCGGTTCCCTTACCCTCGACCTCGCCCTGGGTGTAGGCGGAGTGCCTCGCGGCCGCGTCACTGAGATCTACGGCCCCGAGTCCGCCGGCAAGACCACCCTCTGCCTCCACATCATCGCCAACGCCCAGAAAGCGGGCGGGGTGGCCGCCTTCATAGACATGGAGCACGCCCTCGATCCGGTGTACGCCCAGAGGTTGGGCGTCAGCATCGAGGACTTGTTCGTTTCCCAACCGGACACGGGCGAGCAGGCGCTGGAGATCGCCGAGGCGCTGGTGCGTAGCGGCGCGGTGGATGTCGTCGTGCTGGACTCGGTGGCGGCGCTGGTTCCTCGGGCCGAGATCGAGGGCGAGATGGGCGACTCGCACCCCGGCCTGCAGGCTCGCCTCATGAGCCAGGCCCTGCGCAAGCTCTCCGGCGCCATCAAGCAGTCCAACACCGCCATGATCTTCACCAACCAGATCCGCTACAAGATCGGCGTGATGTTCGGCAACCCGGAGACCACCCCGGGCGGTAACGCCCTCAAGTTCTACTCCTCCGTGCGCCTGGACATGCGCCGCATCGAATCCCTCAAGCGCGGCGGGGATGTGATCGGCAATCGCGTCCGGGTGACGGTGCGCAAGAACAAGGTGGCGCCGCCCTTCCGCCAGGCCGAGTTCGAGATCATGTACGACGAGGGGATCTCCCGCGTCTCCGATATTCTCGACCTGGGCGTCGAAGCGAGCATACTCACTAAGCGCGGATCCTTCTTCTCCTACAACGAGACGCGCCTGGGCCAAGGAAGGGAAGCAGCTAAGGATTTCCTGCGCGACAACCCCGACATCGCGCTGGACGTGGAGAACCGGGTCAGGGAATCGCAGGGTCTGCTGAAGGTCGGCCTGTCGGCGGACATGGACGAGGATCAAGAGGGCGCCGGCGAGCCGGAATAGCGGTTCGCGTCCTACTGACATAGTCGTTTCGGGTCGGAAGACTCTGAAGAGCATAGAACGCTGTAGCGGCATGATCGCAGCATTTGGTTTCGTGGCGAAGCCGATGTAGACATTTCGGAGAGCGAGCGCACTGCCCGGGGATACGGCAGGCTTGCCCTCAGGGACCGGCCCAGTGATTGGCCGGCGAGCAGAAGCCGACAGCGGATCGGTTCAGATGGAGACCGAAAGGGCTATGGCGTGGCGGCGCCATGGCCCTTTGTCGTCTCCGGCGGCAGAGAGGGATGAGGCAATGCGGGGAACGGTTACCCGGCTGCAGAGGCAGCAACGCCGGAAGACGCGCGTAAATGTCTTCCTGGACGAGGAGTATGCCTTCAGCCTGGAAGAGATCACCGCGGCCGAACTGCAGCAGGGCCAGGTCCTGGAAGAGCGCGACATCGAGCACCTGCTCCGTCGCGATGGAGCCAACCGGGCGCAGGAGCGCGCTCTATCATTGCTGGAAGTGCGGCCGCGCAGCCGCCGCGAACTGGAACAGAGGCTGCGTCGCGCCGGCTACGAGGCGGCCGCCATCGTCGAAGCGCTGGACCGCCTGGAGCGGGTGGAACTCGTGGACGACGCTGCCTTCGCCCGGTTCTGGGTGGAGCAACGCCTCACCTTCCGTCCCCGCAGCCGGCGGGCGCTGCAGTATGAGTTGCGCCGGCGAGGCGTATCGGGCCAGGCGCTGGAGGAGGCCCTGGCTCCGGTGGACGACGCCCAGGCCGCCGAGGATCTGGCGCGGCGGCATCTGGAGCGGATGACCGGCCGCGAGGACCAAGAGGCGGTGAGGGAGAGGCTGTACCGGCTTCTGCGCAACCGCGGGTTCGACCATAGCACGACCAAATCCGTACTGGATTCATTAGAATCATGGGACAGTCAGCAGCATAGCGAGAACGAGCCGGAGCGGCTCGACCATTCTGGAGAGGACGAGTAGACAACATGAATGCCACTTTGTGGGTTGTCTGGATAGCCATCACGGCGGTGGCCCTGGCGGGTGGGTTCGCGGCCGGTATGTGGTACTTCCGCCGACAGGTCCGCGTACGCCTCGCCGGTGCCCAGGACGAAGCGGAGAGGGTGCTGGAAACGGCCCGCGCTGAGGCCCGCGAGATCGTGCTTAAGGGCAAGGACGAAGCGCTGGCTCTGCGCGATGAGGTAGAGAAAGAAGAGCAGCGCGTCCGCAAGGAGATGCAGGCCTACGACGACCGCGTCCGGCGCCGCTCCGACAACCTGGACCAGAAGCAGGAAGCCCTGGAAGATCGGGGCCGCAAGCTCGACCAGCGCCAGGCCCGGCTGGACAAGCAGACGGCCGACCTATCGAAACTGGAAGAGGACCGGCAGCGGGAATTGCAGCGCGTGGCCGGCCTGAGCCAGGAAGAGGCCCGCCAGATCTACCTGGAGCAGGTGGCCGAGGGCTGCCGCCAGGACGCCGCCCGCCTCATCCGCGAGATCGAGGCACAGGCGCGCGAGGAAGCGGAGAAGGAGGCGCGACAGATCGTCGGCCTGGCCATCCAGCGGTGCGCCGCCGACCAGGTCGCGGAGACGACGGTGGCCTCGGTCGAGCTTCCTACCGACGAGATGAAGGGCCGCATCATCGGCCGCGGCGGCCGCAACATCCGCGCCATCGAGAGCATCACCGGCGTGGACCTGGTGGTGGACGACACCCCCGAGGCGGTCACCATCTCCAGCTTCGACC
>JAAYAV010000315.1 GCA_012719195.1 Anaerolineae bacterium
AAGCCGAAGATGCGCCGAGCGTTCTCGTACATGACGAGCCGCATCTCCTGAGGGCCGAACCCGGCATCCAGATACAGACCCACCTGGCCGCCTACGCTCAGGAGGGTCTGGTCGGTGCCGAACAACAGGCGCTCGGGGCCGAGTATCTGCAGACAGTCGCGCATGTCGTGGTGGCTGGGCCGGCTGGTGCAGAACTCGACGTAGATGTTCGGCATGTCGGCGACGACGCGGGCCCAGTGGGCGTCCATGCTGTGGGCATGGATGATGGCCAGGTCGGGGTTCTCTCGGGCCAGGTCCCTTTCGGCGTAGGCGTCACCGCGCCCCTTGAACAGCACAGGCCTACCCCGCTTGGCCACTTCCGCCACTAACCGCCGGGTCTCGAGGCTGGCGGTGGGGTGGTTGGTGTGGCTGAGCTCGATCTCGGCGCCGGCGAAGTTGGGCAGCTTGTAGTAGCGGTCCATCTCTTCGCACGACTCCTCGATGCGGTGGGGGCTCACCTCGACGTAGCCGCGCAGGCGGGGGTGCCCGTCGATGGCGCGGGCCACCCCCCGGTTGCCGCCGGCCAGGTCGAACCGCATGCTGTCGTAGGAGGAGAGGACGGTGTACTGGATGCCGAACTTGTCCATGCGCGCGAGCATCTGGCTGGGGTCGTACCCCTCCGGCGGCACCGGGTAACGCCAGTAGCCCAGGTGCGAGTGCACGTCTATGCTCGGACCGGAATAGCGCTTGGGAGCGGAGTCCGTGAGTTGGGGCCGCCCGGAGAGGATGGTTTCCGGCAGGTACAAGAGGCGCATGGCATTGCCGCCGAGAATGGCCGCCTTGTCGGCCTCGCTCAGGTCGGTCTCCAGCACCTCGTTGAGGGCCTTCTGCAGCGGTCGCCAGGGGGTGTCGGAGCCGAAGAGCAGGCGCGAGACGCCCACCTCGGCCACCATAGTCTCGGTAGCGTGCGGCAGGGCGAGTTGGCTGGCTTCGGCATAGAGGTGCGGGTACTCCTGCATTACGCTGATCAGTTCAGCGAGGTTGTGGTAGTTGGCATCGGTCAGGATCACCGGCAGGCCGTACGGCTGGGTGACCTCGGCCACTTCCTGCGCCCGCCCCCAGGAGGAGCCGCCCTCGGTGGTGGAGAAGATGAGCACCGCCCCGGTGCCCCGCAGCCGCTCCAGAACGCGCCGAAAGAGAACGCTGTCCGTATCCCAGGCCTGGATGCCGGCGAAGAAGCGGAACAAGCGCACGCCCGCGGCCAGGCAGCGGTCAAGCTCCTGCTCCCAACCCAGGTAGACGCGCATATCGAGAGTCGCGGCGGGGATGAGGTGCCGGTGGGCCCGGCCCGCTGCCATGGTCTCACTGTTGCCGGCGCCAGGATCGTAATGCACGCCGCGGAGGGAGTAGGTGACGGCCGCCGAGACCGAGTGGACGTCCAGGGAGCGGAGAAGCTCCTCAAGGGAGAGATCGTAGTGGTACTCGCAGCGTGACCCAAAGCTGGTGTTGATGTCTACGACGTACACTTGCTGACCTCCCCTGCTTCAGCTGGGCGTTGCCGTCCAGCCCATGATCAGCCCTCCACGACGAAACGGGCAATGCCCGGCATGGAGTACCCCCTGGCCGGGAATGCGGTAAGGGGGGCGCTCCTGTCAAGAGGCGCCCCTCGCGGGCAGGGCAATGCGCTCGGCTGGCCGGCAGTGGGCGGCCGGATTCGCTCGGGGCCACAGCGCCGCTCTAGGGGTAGATCCCCCGGAGCCTGGTGGCGTCGTGCACCCGCTGCACGGCATACATGACGGCGGCCGTGCGCAGGCTGACCTTCTTTTCGTCCGCCACCGCCGTCACCGCGTCGTAGGCCTCGGAGATGAGGTCCACTAGGCGGGCGTCAATCTCCGCCGCCTTCCAGAACAGACGCTGGATGTCCTGCACCCACTCGAAGTAGGAGACAATCACGCCGCCGCTGTTGGCGAGGATGTCGGGAACCACCA
>JAAYAV010000316.1 GCA_012719195.1 Anaerolineae bacterium
CGCACCGGCTCGGGAACGCGATCGGTCAGGTCGTACTTCGCGAGGACGTCCCCGGCATCGGCGAAGGTGGTGGTATCGGGCACGGTGGGTCCCGACGCGATGACGTCCAGCGGATTGCCCACTACGTCGCTCAGCAGCAGCGCGACCAATCGCGCCGGCTGCGCCAGGCGGGCCAGGCCGCCCCCCTTGATGGCGGACAGGTGCTTGCGAACGGTGTTCATCTCGTTGATGGTCGCGCCGCTGCGGAGCAGAAGGTCGGTGAGGGCCTGAATGTCGCCCAGGGCGATGCCCTCGGCCGGGAGCGAGATGAGAGCGGAGCCGCCGCCGGAGATGACGCAGAGCACCAAATCGCGATCGGTGACGCCCTGCAGGGAGTCGGCCATCAGGCGCGCCCCTTCCACTCCCGCTTCGTTGGGCGTGGGATGCCCGGCCTCGATGAAGCGGACGGGGCAGGAGGCCTGCTCGGCCATCTCCGCCGCCTGCTGCTTGCTGAGGGTGTAGCCATCCTTGACGTTGACGACGCAGGAATGCAGCCGGTCTCCCACCACAGCGGCGACGGCTTTGGCCATGGGCGCGCCGGCCTTACCTCCGCCAACCAGGATGACGCGGTCGATCTCGGCCAGGTCGTAGGGTCGGCCGCTGATGTACAGAGTGTCACCCTCGCGGCGGATGGCGTTGAGGACGGCCCTCTCGGGGTCCACGGCGTCCAAGGCGGCGGCCATGATCCGGCGAACGATCTCGCGATAGTCGGGTAGAGGGTCCTCGCTTGTCTGTGACGCCAACACTTGCTCCTAGCTAGCCGGGAACCGGTGAGTCTCGCCGGGGCGCACACGAGCGGCCTGGTCCAGTCGGTGGGGCCAGGCCGGTGCTGTCAGCTACTGCTGCGCCCTCTCAGGGATCATCGTGCCGATTATACTATTGCGGACGGCGTTGGGGCCACATCGGCGGCGAGGTGGACGGTGCCGGCCGCCCTTCCTGGGTCGGCGAATTGCCGGTTAATAGGCGCACTGCTATATTGTTCGGTAACGGAGTGTGCCCCCGTAGCTCAGTGGATAGAGCAGCGGCCTCCGGAGCCGTGCGCGGGCGTTCGAGTCGCCCCGGGGGTACCAATGAGTTGTCAGCCGCTCCCGCCCCTCCCAGGCCGGGAGCGTTGTCGTTGTTGGTACCGAGCGCGAACGTACCCGGCTCGGGCGGGGGCCCACCTTTTGCCAGCCCTGGCTGCCGCTTCTATACTCCTACACCAGTTAACTATGTACAGGTGAAGTGATGCCTCCGACGCCGGAGCAGGAACTGGGACAACTACTGGCGGGTGTGTCCCGGCTGCACCGCACCATGGCCGACCGCTCTCTAGACGCCATCGGTCTGTTCCGCGGGCAGTCCATGCTCCTTATGGTCCTCTCGCGGCATGACGGCGTCACCCACTCCGAGGCGGCCGAGAAGTTGGGGATATCAGCGGCAGCGGTGTCGAAGGTGGTCAAGCGTATGGAACGGGGCGGTTACGTCGAGCGACGTGCCGACCCGACAGACGAGCGCTTGTCGCGCGTGTACCTGAGAGAGCCGGGTCGGGCCCTCATCGCTCGCATTGACGCCGCTTTCGCCAAGCTCGACTCGGAGATGCTGGCCGGGTTTGATGGCGCCGATCGGGAGCGGCTGCGCGACCTGCTCCAGCGAATGCGTGCGAATCTCTCCCAGTTCCAGCCCTAGAGCCACTACTCTTCTGCGAAGGAGCCGTACTTGATCGGAAAGCTGGCAGCCTACGTGGGCCAGTACAGGCGCGACGTCCTGTTGGTGCCCATCTTCGTGCTGATCGACGTGGCCTGTGAGTTGAGCATGCCACTGCTGATGTCGCGGATCGTCGACATCGGCATCGTCAACCAAGACATCGGCTACATCGCCCGTATCGGCCTCTATATGGCGCTTCTGGCGCTCACGGCCATCGCCTTCGGCGTGGGCATGATGTTCTTCTCCACCCGAGGAAGCATGGGCTTCGGCGCGAACCTGCGCGACGCTCTCTTCGCCAAGATCCAGCAGTTCTCCTTCAAGAACATCGACAAGTTCAGCACCGCCTCGCTGATCACCCGCGTGACCAACGACGTGAACAATCTCCAGATGACCTTCCTCATGGCGCTCCGCATACTCTTGCGCGCGCCGATGATGCTTATCATCGCTTTTCTCCTCGCCTACAGCATCAACTCGGAGCTGTCCGTCATTCTGGCAGTGGCCATCCCGATTCTGGTGGGCGCCGTTCTGCTGGTGATGCGGACGGCCGGGCGCCGTTTCGCCATCGTGCAGGAGCGGATCGATTCCATGAACGCCACCCTGCAGGAGAATCTCATCGGCCAGCGGGTGGTCAAGTCGTTCGTGAGGACCGACTTCGAGAACGCTAAGTTCCGGCAGTCCAACGATGACCTCACCAACGCGTTCATCAGAGCCGTGAGCGTCGTTATCCTGAACATGCCGGTAATGATGTTGGTCATGAACGGCACCGCCCTGGTGGTGATCTGGCAAGGCGGTGGTATGGTGGCCGGCGGTCGGCTGGGCGCAGGCGAGCTGATCAGCTTCCTGAGCTACATCATGCAGATCCTCTTCAGCGTCATGATGATCTCCATGGTCTTCGTCATGTCCGCCCGCGCCCAGGCGAGTGCACGCCGCGTGCTGGAGGTTCTCGAGACGGAGATCGACATCGTTGATAGCGTTGGACCGGAAGGCGGGAGCGATCTCCCGCGGGTGACGGCCGGCCGAGTGGAGTTCCGCGATGTCAGCCTCAAGTACGATCTCAGCGGCAGCGGCGCTGAGGTGCTATCGGGAGTAAGCTTCGCCGCCGAGCCGGGCGAGGTTGTGGCCATAGTGGGTGGGACGGGCTCGGGGAAGTCAACACTGGTTAGCCTGATTCCACGCCTTTACGACGTGACGGCAGGGTCGGTGCTGGTGGACGGTCATGATGTGCGGGACTATCGGCTCGACGATCTGCGCGGTGCAATCGGCGTGGTGCTGCAGCAGAACACCCTGTTCTCTGGAACCATCCGCGAGAACCTGCTCTGGGGCCGCGAGGACGCCACCATAGAGGAGATCGAGGCGGTCTGCCGGGCCGCTCAGGCTCACGAGTTCATCATGAGCTTTCCGGACGGATACGAGACCGACCTGGGCCAGGGAGGCGTCAACCTTTCCGGTGGGCAGAAGCAGCGCCTGACCATAGCCCGGGCCATGCTGAAGCGGCCGCGGATTCTGATCCTGGACGACAGCACCAGCGCGGTGGACTCGGCCACGGAGGAGCGAATCCGCGAGGCGTTCTACCGCGAACTGGCGGATACGACCGTCTTCATCATCGCGCAGAGAATCAGTTCGGTACGGGCCGCAGACCGGATACTAGTTATCGACGACGGGAAGCTCATCGGTGAGGGTACGCACCAATCCCTGCTGGCGGAGAACAAGGTGTATCAGGAGATCAACCAGTCTCAGCAGGAGGGGGTGCTGGCAGGATGAGCGCGGACCGAAGCACCCCATCAAGAGCTTCACAACCAACCGCCGGGGCGAGCGCGCCTGCCGGCGCCGGTCGGCGTCGCCCTGGGCGTCCCGGGGGGCCTCCGGCGGGCGGCCCGGGGATCCCGCGGGGCGGGTATCAGCGGCCGAAGGACCTCAAGCAGGTCAGTCTGCGGCTTCTGGGCTACCTGAAGGTGCGGTGGCCGATCCTGGCGGTCGTGGTTGTGCTTATGCTCATCAGCACGGGCACATCGCTGGCGGGCAACTACCTTCTCAAGCCCATCATCAATGACTACATCCTCCCGGGCGACTTCCCCGGGCTGGCGCGGACGCTCCTGGTCCTGGGGGCGATCTATCTCGCGGGCGTGGTCGCCTCCTACGGGCAGAGCCGCCTCATGATCGAAGTGGCACAGCGGACGTCGAACACGATGCGGCGCGACCTGTTCGCCAAGCTCCAGAAGCTGCCGCTGCGGTACTTCGACGCCCATTCCCATGGCGAGTTGATGAGCCGCTTCACCAACGACATCGACATGGTGCAGATGGCCTTCGAGCAGAGCCTGGTTCAGCTCATCTCTAGCGCCATCGGCTTCACGGGTGCGATCGTGATGATGGCGGTCCTGAGCCCGAGGCTGCTGCTGGTGACCATGGCGGTGTTGGCGGTCATGCTCTTCGTCATGACCAGGATCGGCGGCAAGAGCCGGACCTACTTCATGGCGCAGCAGCGCTACCTGGGCGACGTAAACGGGTACGTCGAGGAGTTGGTGGAGGGGCTCAAGGTGGTCAAGGTCTTCGGCTACGAGCAGACCGCCATCGAGGAGTTCGGCCAGCGCAACGAGGAGTACCGCCAGGCGGCCACCAGCGCCAACTTCTACGCTGCCGTGATCATGCCGATCATGGGCAACCTCAGTAACATCGCGTACGCCGCCAGCGCCATGGTGGGCGGCATGCTGACCGTCTGGGGGCGATTCGATGTTGGTTCGCTGGCGGCCTTCCTGCAGTACTCGCGCCAAATGGGGATGCCGATTAACCAGATCAGCAATCAGTTCAACACGGTGCTGGCCGCCATGGCGGGCGCCGAGCGCGTCTTCGAGGTGATGGACGAGGACCCTGAGCTGGACGAGGGCAGCGTCACGCTCGTCGGTGTGTCCAAGCACGCAGACGGCAGCTTCGAGGTGATGGGCGACGGTGGGCATCCCACTCACTGGGCATGGCAGTGTCCGCAGCCGGACGGATCGGTGGCTTACACGGAGCTGCGAGGTGACGTGCGCTTCAATGACGTCATCTTCGGCTACGTTCCCGGGCAGCCGGTACTACACAGCGTCTCGCTCTTCGCCAAGCCGGGCCAGAAGATCGCCTTCGTCGGCTCAACCGGCGCGGGCAAGACCACGGTTACCAACCTGGTCAACCGGTTCTACGAGGTCGACGAGGGCACGATCACCTTCGACGGGATCGACGTGCAGCGCATCGCCAAGAGCAGCCTGAGACTCTCCATCGGCATGGTGCTCCAGGACACGCACCTCTTCACCGGCAGCGTGTTGGAGAACATCCGCTACGGCAGGCTCACGGCCAGCGACGAGGAGTGTATCCAGGCGGCCGTCCAGGCCAACGCCCACTCCTTCATTCGCCGGCTTCCGCAGGGCTATGACACGGTGATCACCGCCGACGGCACGAACCTGTCCCAGGGGCAACGGCAGTTGCTGGCCATCGCCCGTGCGGCCGTGGCTGACCCGCCGGTGATGGTGCTCGACGAGGCGACTAGTTCCATCGACACCCGCACGGAGCGGCTCATCGAGAAGGGGCTGGACGCGCTGATGCAGGACCGCACCGTCTTCGTGATCGCCCATCGGCTCTCGACTGTGCGCAACTCCGATGCCATCCTGGTGATCGAGGACGGCCGGATCATCGAACGCGGCGACCACGACGACCTGCTCGAACAGCGGGGTCGCTATTACCAGCTCTACACCGGGCAGTACGAGCTGAGCTAGCCTGGTCTGCGCGACCTGAGGCACGCTCCGGGAGCATTGGTGCGCCGGTCGAGCGCTGCCCTAACCAAGGCACCCAGCAGTCTCGAGGCGGCGGCGCAGCTTGCCTGCCCCGCCACCGCCGGTCATCGCAGGCGCGGGTGACGGCTCGCGCTGCTATCTGGGCGAGGAGTCGCGATATGAAGCCGCTTGTCGTGGTCGTCCTTGCCTTGGCAGGTCTGTCGGGACTGGTGTGGCTCGGGCTTAGCATCAAGCCGGCGCCCTTTCCCCACTTCAGCGGCGCATCGGTGGATCGCGGCACCGTGCCTCTTCCAAGCGGGCTGCCGGCACCCGTGGAGCGCTTCTTTCGCGCCGTGTATGGCGATCAGGTCCCGCTGATCGAGACGGCGGTGTTCAGCGGAAGGGCGACCATGCGCCCCTTCCTGAACGTTCCTGTGCCGGCTCGCTTCGTCTTCGTTCACAACGCCGGCCACGACTACCGCCACTACTTCGAGGCGACTTTCTTCGGCCTGCCCCTCATGAAGGTGAACGAGGGCTATCTCGATGGAGAGAGCTTCTTCGACGGCCCCATGGGCTCCTACCGCGACGACCCCAGCACCAACCAGGCCGCCAACCTCGCCCTCTGGGCGGAGGGGGCGATGTTCCCCGCCATCCTGGTGACCGACCCGCGGGTGCGCTGGGCACCGGTGGACGACGAGACGGCCTTGCTCTATGTCCCCTTCGAGGAGAGCGAGGACACGTTCGTGGTCCGCTTCAGCCCTCAGTCGGGGCTGATAGACACCATGGAGGCTATGAGATACCGCGACCCCGGCGAGGGCAAGGCGAAGATCCTCTGGATCACCCGCAACGAAACCGGCCCGACGATGCCCGACACCATGGTGAGCGCGGTGGGCTCTGCCACCTGGCTGGATCAGGGACGGCCCTGGGCGACTTTCACCGTGGAAGATGCTGTCTATAACGTTGACGTCAGCGAGTACATAAGCCAGCGAGGGTACTGACTCTCGGCCGGCGCGCCGTCGCTGGCGGACCCGCGGTACTTCGCGTCCCGAGACGGCTAACCCTTAGGACCGGATCGGCTGTTGGCAGGCGCAATTGCCTCGTCTAGCATCTGCTGATGCCACTTAGCGGCATGACAGACAGTGCTCCTCTTGCTACACTCCTGGGAGGTGCGTTTCTGGGACAACCGGGCGAGCAAGTGAATCCTCGCCGCTCCTCTGTTTGCACCATACGGCTCTGGCGAGGCCAAGGGTCTCGCGGACTGCGGAATGCGAGTTCGTTCACCCGGCGCCAGGCGTGGCCGGGTGGCTCCATGGTTTCAGCGGCGCAGTTTCAGCTTCCGGAAGGGGGTTCGCAGCCAAAGGAGGGCTAGGACATGGTGCGTCGGATTTCGCTCGTACGAGACCCGGATTGGAGGAGCACGCTCGCGGCCACCGGCATGATCATGGTTATCCTGGCGGGGCTGGTGGGCTGTGCGCCTCTGCCCACCCAACAGCCTTCCCCGGCGGCAGTCAGCCCCGAGCAGATCCAGCCGATCGCTGAGAGGGCCTACCCCTATGGCCTGCAGCAGGTGATCTACCTCGGCCAGCGCTGGATCGGCACACAGCACGAGTCGGAGAACAACATGGCCTACGCCGGCACCAACCGATTCGCCTGGGTGCGCACGCAGATCTCGCCGGACTTCCCGGTGGTGACGCCCAACGCCACCACACTGTATGGATCGGGATGGCTGGACCTACGTCGCGAGCCCGTGGTGGTGGAGGTGCCCGCGATCGAGGACCGCTACTACAGCCTGCAGGCGATGGATCACTACGGCATCTTCCACACCACCGTGGGCAGCCCCTTCAACGGGACCGAGGCGCGCATGTACCTCTTCGTGCCGCCTGGGTACGAGGGCCCGCTGCCGGAAGGCATCCCGACGACTGAGATCATCTCGTGGCCGACCAAGACCGTCTTCGTGATCGTGCGTATCGCCGTGGAGACTGGTACCGCGGAGGAGATAGCCGAGATCAACGCCTACCAGGACCAGATCACGGCGACGCCCCTGAGCGAGTGGATAGCCAACGGAAACGCCGGCGTGCCGCAGTCGGAGCGCGCGATTGTGCCGGGCGACTACCCCGTGTATGCCCGTATGCCTGCGATAGCCATGGGTCAGGTGGACAAGCAGACCGCAAAGGACTTCTTCACTCTCCTGCACATGGTGCTGAACGATCCGGGCCTCACCGTGATGAAGGACTCCTTGGCCGAGGCGGCCATGCTCGACGAACTGAGGTCAATCGGCATCGGCGAGGGGCTTGAGTTCGACTGGGACTCCCTCCCTGCCGAGACCACAGAAGCGCTGGAGGCCGGATTCGCGGCCGGGTTTGAGGGCGTCCGCGCGATGCTACGCACAGGCCTGACCGACATGAACGGTTGGATGGTCGGTCGGATGTCAGGCAGTTTCGAGACGGACTGGATGGATCGCGCCGTCATGGCCGACGCCGGCTGGGGCGGACCGGACAAGGCCATCTCGCATACAGGCGCGTTTCGGTTCACCGACAGCGAGGGCCAGCCGCTGCATGGCTCGAGCAACTATACGATCACCTTCGACCTGAGCGACCTGCCCCCGGTCACCCAGTTCTGGTCGGTCCCCATCTACAACGAGAACGGGTACTTAGTGGGCAACGAGATCAACCGGTACGAGATCAACAGCTACATGCTGGAGCATGGTGATCTGGTCACCGAGGACGGTAAGCTGGTGATCTACGTCCAGCACAGGCGGCCTGAGGACGAGGAGGCGGCCAAGAACTGGCTCCCGGCGCCGCCCGATGTCTTTCGCTTCACCGCCCGGTTCTACGGCCCTTATCCACCGGTGTTGGATGGCAGCTACAACATGCCCGCCCCGGTGCGGACGGGCCCGGCCGAGCCGTAGGTCAGCGTCCGGCGTATGCCCGCCCACCGGTGAGATAGAGGGCGCGGTGGTCGGCAACGGGGCCAGTACGGCCGGGTCGCTCTCAGCGGGTGTATGCGGCCCCAGAACGGAGCCTTCGCTCCGGCCTGGGGCCGGTGCTATAATGACGGCTTGCGGAGGTGGCGATGGAGAGCGTGGGCCTGAACCAGAAGATGGCGGAGGTACGAGCCCTGACTGACGCGAAGGGCTTCTCGTCCGACCATGACCGTATCTGGGAGATGCTCACCCTGATCCACTCCGAGGTCTCTGAGGCGGCCGACGCCTATAAGAAGGGCCGCCCAATGGAAGACGTAGGTGAAGAGTTGATAGACACCATCATCCGTATCCTGCATCTGCTCTCGGCGCTGGGGCTGGACGCGGAGGCGCTGTTTCAGGCCAAGATGGCCAAGAACTGGGAGCGGCCGCCGAAGTACAATACCGTCCGGGGCGGCTGATGGCCGCGCCGCCGCGCCTCTTCCGCACGGTGGGAGTGGTGTTGCGCCGGCGTGACTTCGACGAGGCGGACCGGCTCATCACCGTGCTCACCCGCGACCGGGGCAAGCTGCGACTGCTGGCCAAAGGGGCCCGCAAGATCAGCAGCCGCAAGGCAGCGCACGTGGACCTCTTCCGCCAGGTCGACTTGCTGGTGCACCAAGGCCGCACCTTCGGAGTGGTATCGCAGGCCGAGACGGTCCATCCGTTTGCCGGGCTGGCGGAGGACCTGGAACGGCTGGCGGCGGCGCACTACCTGGCCGACCTCACCGACACCTTCGTCGGCGAGGGCGACACGGCCGCCGGCGTGTACGACCTGCTCGTCGAGGCGCTGCAGTGGCTCGAATCGGGCTGTGACCCGAAGTTGGCTCAGCGCTACTTCGAGCTGCACCTGCTGGACCTGGAAGGCTACCGGCCCGAGTTGTACCGGTGTCCCGGCTGCGGGGAATGGCTGGAGGAACAGGTCAACCTGTTCGACTTCGCCGAGGGCAGTATGGTGTGCCCGAACTGTGCCGAAGGGCGGGGACAGGGCCGGCGGGTGAGCGTAGGGGCGCAGAAGGTGCTGCGCTTCCTGCAGCGGAGCGCCGTGACTGACTGCGGCCTGCTCCGGCTGAGCGATGGGTTGCACACCGAGATCGAGGGCCTGCTGGGGGACTACATCCGTAGCGTGGTGGAATGGCCGCCCCGGTCTCGCCGGTTCATCGAGACGGTGCAGAGACTGCCCGAGCAGTAACAGGCATTGCAGACTCGCGCGAGAGGTGGACAGCGCATGAGCGACCATACGGGGTTCCAAGAAGTCATTATGCGCCTGGAGCGGTTCTGGGCGGAGCAGGGCTGCCTGATCTGGCAGCCCCATAACGTGCAGGTGGGCGCCGGCACCATGAATCCGGCCACCTATCTCCGGGTGCTGGGCCCGGAGCCCTGGCGCGTGGCCTATGTGGAGCCGTCCATCCGCCCCGCCGATGGTCGTTACGGCGAGAACCCCAATCGCTGGCAGCAGTTCTATCAGTACCAGGTCATCCTTAAGCCCGACCCCGGCGACCCGCAGGAGATGTACTTGCGCAGCCTCGAGGCCATCGGCGTGGACTTGTCGCGCCACGACGTGCGCTTCGTGGAGGACAACTGGGAATCGCCCGCGCTTGGCGCCTGGGGGCTAGGGTGGGAAGTGTGGTGCGATGGCGCGGAGATCAGCCAGTACACCTACATGCAGCAGGCCGGCGGCTCCGTCCTGGACCCGGTGTCGGTGGAGATCACCTACGGGCTCGAGCGCATCATGCTGTTCCTACAGGGCGTGCCCACCTTCCTGGATATTCGCTGGCGGGACGACATCACCTACGGCGACATCCTCTTCCGTCAGGAAGTGGAGCATTGCACCTACAACTTCGAGGTGGCCGACGTCGGGCGGCTGAGCGGGATGTACCGCATCTACGTCGCCGAGGCGGAGGCGGCCTTGGAGCGGGGACTGGTGTTGCCCGCGCACGACTACGTGCTCAAGTGCAGCCACGTGTTCAACGTGCTTGACGCCCGAGGCGCCATCGGCGTCACCGAACGGGCGGTGTACTTCGGCCGTATGCGCGATTTGGCGCGGCGAGTGGCCGTCGCCTATCTGGAGCAGCGCGAGAAGGAGGGCTTCCCTCTGCAGGCGAGGACCTGGCGTACCGCGACGGCGGTGCCGTCCGGCTCGTTCGAACTGCCGGAGCCCAAGGGCGAACCGCAGCTGTTCGTGCTCGAGGTGGGCACCGAGGAGTTGCCTCACGCTGATCTGCAGTCGGCCTTGGAGCAGTTGCGGCGACGGCTGCCCGAACTCCTGACGCGGGAGCGTCTGGACTACGAGACGGTCTCGGTGAAGGGCACGCCGCGGCGTTTGGTGGCGATCATACACGGGCTGGCCCCGTCGCAGGCAGACGACGTGTCGGTGGTCAAGGGGCCGCCGGCGCGGGCCGCCTTCGATGCCGACGGCGCACCCACCAAGGCGGCCGAGGGCTTCGCTCGCCGCCATGGACTGAGCGTGGACGCGCTCACTGCCGCCGACGTTGATGGGGGTAGCTACGTGGTGGCCGAAGTCCGGCGACCGGGGGAGCCGGCGGCGGCCGTGCTCGCGCGCGAACTGCCGGAGATGCTCAGTGGTCTCCGGTTCCACCAGAGCATGCGCTGGAACGACACCGGCACTGCCTTCTCGCGCCCGGTCCGTTGGCTGCTGGCCCTCTTGGGCGAGGACGTGGTGCCCTTCCGGTTCGCCGGCCTCAGCAGTGGCAGCACCACACGCCTACTGCGGGCGGCGCAGCCGACGGCCGCGGTAGTGGCGACTGCAGCCGACTACGAGGGCACGGTCACCGAAGCCGGGATCGTTCTCTCCGTGGAAGAGCGGGTCGCTCGAATCTCTGCTCGCGCCACGGAACTGGCGGACGCGGTGGGGGGGACGCTGGTGGACGACGCGGACTTGCTGGCCGAGGTGGCCAACCTGGTGGAGTCGCCCACACCCATCCTGGGCTCGTTCTCCGACGAGTACCTGGTGCTGCCGCGCGAGGTGCTGACGACGGTCATGCGCAAGCACCAGCGCTACTTCGCTGTCGAGGCCGAAGGCCGTCTACTGCCCTACTTCGTGGCCGTGCGAAACGGCGGTACCGCGGGCGAGGATCTGGTGCGGAGCGGCTATGAAGCCGTGCTGCGGGCCCGCTTCGCCGATGCTTCCTACTTCTTCCGTGAGGACCTGCAGGAGCGGTTGGAGTCGTATCTGCCTCGTCTGGGGACGCTCACCTTCCAGGAGCAGTTGGGCTCCATGCTGGACAAGACGCAGCGAATGGAGGCCATCGTGCCCACGTTGGCGTCTCTTCTCGGGCTCACCGAGGAGGAGGTGCCCATGGCAGTGCGGGCGTCGCGACTATCCAAGGCCGATCTGGCCACCAACATGGTGGTCGAGTTCACCTCGCTGCAGGGCGTCATGGGCAGCTTCTACGCTCGGCGCCAGGGTGAGGATCAGGAAGTGGCCACGGCCATCGCCGAGCACTACAACCCGCGCCGATCGGGCGAGGCGGGGCCGTCGACACGGATTGGGCTGGCCGTGGGTTTGGCCGACAGGCTGGACAGCATCCTCGGTCTCCTGGCCGTAGGAATGGAACCGACCGGGTCGGCCGACCCGTACGCTCTGCGCCGAGCGGCTTCCGGCTTGGTGCAGAACCTGATCCAGTGGCGCACGCGGCTCGACCTGCGTAAGGCCCTGGCGTTGGTGGCGGAACGGCTACCGGTGTCGGCGGGGCCGGACGTACAGGCGCGGGCGGTGGAGTTCATCACGCAGCGACTGCGTGTGCACCTGCAGGAGCAGGGCCTCCGCTACGACGTGGTGGACGCGGTGCTGGCCGAGCGCGGTCACGACCC
>JAAYAV010000317.1 GCA_012719195.1 Anaerolineae bacterium
CGCTTGCGCACGGGAAGGTGCTCCGGGCGCACCGACTCCACCTCACCCATCGGGTTCCAGCCGCCGATCTCCGGCCGCACCAGCAGTTCCTCCGCGCCGGAGCGACGGTCCACCCGTATGGCCTGGCCGCCGAGCACTCGGATGGCGACGTTCTCCCGTTCGGACCGCGGGGCGATGGTCGGTAGGACGAACCAGTCTTGCCCGGTGCGGTTGATGACGTCGCGCCGCCAGGCCAACTGCCGCTCCAACTCGGGGGCTTCCTGATACCACCAGGGGGAACCGGTGAGCTCGTCCCAGTGATCGCGGATGTAGATGCCTTCATAGCAGATAACGGCGGCGAAGCTCGTGGTTCCCGTCGGCGTTAGCGCCGCCTCGATCTTCTCCCTGCCGGTCATAGCGATTCACTCCGTCACAGCCGGCCACGCGGCGCTGGTCTCGCGGCCGTACCAATCACCCGATTGTGCCTCATGTAGGCGGCCTTCTCAACCGGCACCCTGGTCGGGGGCGCAGGCGAGAGATATGATAGCGGGACACGCTGTATCGATCAGAACACCTGACGCCTCTCCCAGGAGCGCACTGTGGCCACACAACCCATTCACCTGCCCGAAGACCGCTACCTCGATCCCGATCCGGCTACTAGGAAGGTGGCGTGGCACCTGTACCAACGGGTGCGCGACCTGCCCCTGCTCTGCACCCACGGACACGTGGACCCGCGCATGTTCGCCGATCCCGACTACTCCTTCGGCACGCCTACCCAGCTCATCCTCATCCCCGACCACTACATCTTCCGCATGCTCTACTCCCAGGGCGTGCCCCTGGAGAAGCTAGCCATCCCGCGCCGAGACGGCGGCCCCACCGAGACCGATCACCGGGCCGCCTGGCAGGTCTTCGCCGACCACTACCACCTCTTCCGCGGGACCCCCACGGGCGCCTGGCTCGCTCACGAGTTCCGCGAAGTCTTCGGCGTGCAGCAACGCCTGAGCGCGGAGACCGCCCAGGCCGTCTACGACCAGATCGCCGAGCGGCTCGCCACGCCAGAGTTCCGGCCCCGCCGTCTCTTCGAGCGCTTCAACATCGAGGTCATGAGCACCACTGACCCGGCCCACTCCCGGCTGGAGCACCACCAGTCCCTGCAGCGATCCGGCTGGAAGGGTCGCATCATCCCCACCTTCCGGCCTGACGGAGTGGTCAACCTGGACGCGCCTGGTTGGCGGCGCAACCTGGACCTTCTGAGCGAGGCCTCCGGTACCGCGGTGGATAGCTACCCGGCGCTCATCCGGGCGCTGGAGAATCGCCGTGCCTACTTCCGGAGCCTGGGCGCCGTCGCCACCGACCACGCCGCCGTGACGCCCTACACCGAGGAACTCACCCCCCAGGAGGCAGACTCCGTCTTCGGCCGCGCCCTCCGCGGCGAGGCCACGCCCGAGGATGCCACCCGCTTCACCGGTCACATGCTCATGGAGAGCGCCCGCATGAGCATCGAGGACGGGCTGGTGATGCAGCTGCACCCGGGGTCCTTCCGCAACCACAACCCGGATCTGTTCGCCAAGTTCGGCCCCGACATGGGGGCCGACATTCCCGTGGCCACCGAGTACACCCGCAACCTGCGCCCGCTGCTGAGCAAGTACGGCAATGACACGCGGCTCACACTCATTCTCTTCATGCTCGATGAGTCCGCTCTCGCACGCGAGCTAGCTCCCCTCGCCGGGCATTACCCGGCGCTGCGGTTGGGGCCGCCCTGGTGGTTCCACGACAGCATCAACGGCATGACCCGCTTCCGTCAGCGGGTCAGCGAGACGGCCGGCCTCTACAACACCGTCGGCTTCAATGATGACACGCGCGCCTTCCCGTCCATCCCGGCCCGTCACGACCTGGCCCGCCGGGTGGACGCCAACTGGCTGGCCGGACTGGTGGCCCGCGGAATCGTGGCGCTGGACGAGGCGGAGGAGATGATGCACGCCTGCGCCTACGACCTGGCTGAGGCGGCCTACAAGCTCGGCTGAGCCCGGGCGTCGTGCCGGGCCGCCCGCCGTCAAAGGACCGGTTCGTGCCCGCAAACCCTCGAGCGGCTACACTGGCACAGTCATTGCGAGCGTAACGTAGGGGGAGGATCGCTCCGATCGCCCCTCCCCCTGCCCGCGCCCGTTGCCGTCGGGCCGGACCCCAGCAGCAAGAGTGAACCATGCCCGCTCAGAGACGCGCCAAGTCGCGCCGCACCAAGGCGCGAGAGCCCTTCCTCAACCGCATTCGCAAGCCGGACCTGCACCTACCGGGGCTGGCGTCGCTGAACTGGCGCCGCGTCGGCCTGGGCTTCGGGTTCCTGGCAGCCGCCTTCAGCCTGCTGGCCCTAGTGGCGCCCGGCGGCGGTGCCGTCACGCGGGAGTGGAGCGCCTTCCTGCTGCGGCTCTTCGGGTGGTCGGCCTACCTGTTCCCCTTCGCCGTCGCCGCCCTGCTCTACCTCCTCGGCGTTCGCCGGCGCCGCCTCGATCCGGCGCGGGCCTTGGGCGCGGCGCAACTCTGGCTCTTGGCTTTGGCACTGACTCACCTCTCGGCCCGCCTGCCCAACCCCTTCACGGTCGGGGCCACGAACTACGGAGGCGGCTGGCTCGGCTGGGTGCTGGCTGACGCGCTCGACCTCTACTTCGGGCGAGTCGGTGCCTTTCTTGTTGGCTTCGTCCTGGCCCTGATCGGGGCCATGCTGCTCTCTCAAGTTACCCCGCGGCAAGCCTGGACGACCGGCCGAGCGGAACTCACTGCGCGGCTGAATGCCCTTCGACAACGCTCCAGCCAAAGCCGGCCCAGACCCCGCCGGCGAAAGCGCCCCGCGGCCGGCACTGCCGCGGCCAGCCCCGTCCTAGAACCGGCTGAG
>JAAYAV010000037.1 GCA_012719195.1 Anaerolineae bacterium
CCCCAGAGCCCTTTGAACTCCTCCCCGTACCCAGGCCGCACGGTGCACGTCTCGCCGACCAGGACGCCGCAGTAGTCCGGCTCGGCGAACAGAGTCCAGTACTTGACGACTGGGTTCCCGGGCGCGTCGTCCTTGCCATCTCCGTCGTAGCGCTCGGCGGCGGCCGCCAGGAAGTCGGCCAGCGCCTCTGCGTTCATGTCCGGACAGCCGCCCGAGTTGCAGCCATTCCGCGCCCACACCGGTACGTTCATCACCAGCACGGCCACGTCCATCCCGGCCTGCTTGGCGGCCAGGAACTGGGCGTCGTAGGTGGCCCAGTTGCGGGCTCCCTCGGTCGGTTCGACCTTCGCCCAATGGAAGCCAGTCACCACCCAGCGAGCGCCGGCTTCCTGCATCCGCTGCAGCCCGGCACTGTCGCTGACCGAGCCATACATCACTATGCCGAAGGGCGACACCCATTGCGGGTCATTCACCACACCCGGCTGGTTGCGGCCCACCAACGGTAGGTAGGTCGAGACCGATCCCTGCGCCGCCGCCGGTGCGCCGCTGAGCGCCAAGACCAACGCGGCGATGAAGGCGTACCGCATCAGTACCACAAGGCGCTTGCCAAGCGCACCGAGAACCGTAATCGGACTATACATACGTTCCTCCACTCTTCCTCGGATGCATCACACGAATGTCCCCGCCACGGTTCCGAAGAGCGCGTGCGCCGCCAGCGCTACCATCGCCGGCACTACCACAGCCAAGACGGCGCGACCTCTCCGCTCGGTAACCGAGGCTCCGCTGCCGTAGCCGGCCAACACTGCCAATGGTACCAACACCGGGAACAGGTACCGGCCCTGGGAGAAGTTGCCGGCGGGGGAGTAGTAGACCACCCAGGTGCCTACGATGAAGCTAAGCGATAGCAGCACCGCAGCGGCATACAGCAGCAGTCCGCTCCGACTGCCCTGTCTCAGCCTACTCACCGGCCCCGGTAGGAGCAACCGAGCGACCAGGCCGATCACCAGGGCCACCGATGCCACGCCCAACACGGCGTAGGCGGCGTCCGCCATCCGAACGTTCATCCAGCCGAACCGCCCCCAGAAGCTCTCGAACGTCATGGACGACCAGAGCTGGTAGTTCTCCAGGCGTTCGGGCTGATAGGCGTCTGCCGAGAAGGCCACCGTCCACCTGCCCAGCAGCGACTCCAGATGCACGCTGCGGGGTGCGAAACGCAGTCCTACCACCAGCAGCGCCACCGCTGAACCCGCTCCGATCCACCAGTTACGCCGGCTCCCATGGCGGCGGGCCAATGCCACCAGCGCCAGCAGGGTCACCGGTACCAGGAACAGGGCGGTGTTCTTGCTCAGGAGAGCGAGAAGAGCCAGCAGCCCCATGACCACCGCTCTCCGGACCGTGACTCCCCAGCGCGCTGCCGCCGCCAGTGCGACGAAGTAGCCCGCGGCAAGAACCCCGGTCAGGTTCCCGTCACTGACCGACGCCGTCAGGTGGGCCTGCTGAGGGAGGAGCGCCAGGAATGATCCCGCGACAACAGCTGGGCCAACGTCGTCCGGTAGCAGGAGTCGCGCCGCGCGCCAACCCATCCACACCATCGCTGGTAGCAGCAAGACGGATGCCAGCCGCAGGACCAACAGCTGCAGCTCCACGTCCTGGTGCCGGACCGGCCAGAGCAGAAGGGCGTAGGGCAGATAGGAAAGCGACGGCCGGTTCAGCGTGCGGCTCTGCCCGGCGAACGTGTTGAGGCCAGCAAGCGTGGAGGGCATCTGGTCCGGGCGGGGATGCGGGACGTAGTCCCAGTAGCGGTTGTCGTAGAGGGATGCGACGATCTCCAGTTCCAGTTCCGGATCGGGCTCTATGCCGTCCGCCAGCACCCAGCGGTCCGCCAGTAGGCGGGAATGCTCGAAGTGGCCGGGCTCGTCGGGCGCTTGCCATGGGGGAACCATGAAAGCGTAGGCGCAACCGTGCGCCAACGACACGGCGAGGAGCACCGGCAGGGCCCAGCGCTCCAGCAGGGTAGACCAGTCAACCCTCAAGCGCACGCGCCCACGGCGGTCGCCTCGATGGTGCGGCGCAGACCCTCCTGCAGTGTCACGGACGGGATCCAGCCAAGCTCCAGGCGTGCTCTCTCCGCCTGCACCGCCATGCGCCGTGTCTCACCGGGCCGTGCCGCCTGGTACTGGGGCTCGAGGCGATATCCGGTGAGGTCGGCCATAGTGTGGAAGAGGCGGTTGATGCTGGTGCCAATGCCCGTCCCCAGGTTGTAGGTGTTCCCCTCTACTTGTGCGGAAGCCAGTAGGTTGGCGTGAGCGCAGTCGGGCGCGTAGACGAAATCCCGCTCCTGCTCGCCGTCACCGTAGATGGTGACCGGATCCCCCGCCAGCATGCGATGGGCGAATATGGCCACCACCCCGCCTTCGCCCAGAGCGTCCTGGCGTGGCCCGTAGACGTTGGGGTACCTGAGGATGGTGTACGGCAAGCCGTGGAGGGCGTGGAACTGCTGCAGGTACAACTCCACAGTGTACTTGCTCACCCCATAGGGCGATAAAGGCTGGATTGGGTGCTCCTCGTCGGTGGGCAGATAGCGGGGCTCACCGTAAACGGCCCCACCGCTAGAAGCATAGACCACCCGCGACACCCCCGACCGCACACAGGCACTCAGGAGCCGCAGGCTGCCCAATATGTTGGCCTCGGCATCGCTGGCCGGGTCGGCCACCGAGTGACGCACGTCGATCTGGGCGGCATGGTGGCTCACCACGTCGTAGCGCTCGTCCCCCAGCAGCTGCTCGAGGCGCGAATCACTGAGGTCCAGGCGGTGCAGCGTTGCGCCGGCGGGCAGGTTGCTCGCCTTGCCGCGGCTGAGGTTGTCCAGGGCGTGTACCTCGTGGCCGGCAGCCTGGAACGCCTGGACGACATGGGACCCGATGAAGCCGGCCCCACCGGTTACCAGAACCTTCGCTGACCGCGGTTCGATCATGTGCCGCCCATCTTCAAGACCACAGCCACCGTGCGGAAGAGAATGGACACGTCGAGCATGATCGACTGGTGCTTGATGTAGTAGAGGTCGTACTCGAGCTTGATCCGAGCGTCTTCAACCGTGTTTCCGTAGCGGTAGCACACCTGCGCCCAACCGGTCAGGCCCGGCCGAACGCTCAGCCGGGAGCGGTAGTAGGGGATCTGTTCCTGAAGCTTGGTGATGAACTCTGGTCGTTCCGGCCGCGGGCCGATGAGGCTCATTTCGCCGCGCACCAGATTCCAGACCTGGGGCAACTCGTCGAGACGAGTCTTGCGGAGGAGACGTCCCACCTTGGTGATGCGGGGATCGTTCTCCTGCGCCCACTGTGCCCCGGCCTTCTCGGCGTTGGGAATCATCGAGCGCAGCTTGTAGACCCAGAAGATCCGGCCATTTCTCCCCAACCGCTGCTGACGGTAGAAGATGGGGCCCGGACTCTCCAGGTAGATGGCCGCCGCCAGAAAGGGCAGTAGCATCAGGAATCCGACGCTGGCAACCATGGCGAAGCCCAGGTCGATGGCTCGCTTCACCACCTGCGTCACGACATCGGGCGGCTCGAACTCCATGAACCACTGCTCGGGCAGGTGGTGGACCGGCGTACGATCCAGCGTGCTCTCGTAGAGGGCCGGTAAGCTGACAACCCCTACGCCCGCTTGCTGGCAGAGGAGTACATTGGCGAACAAGTGCGGCGAGATACCGCGGGTGATAGCCACCACCAGCAGGTCGACCTCGTTGATGCGCACCAGGTCGGGCAGCGCGGCGCCATC
>JAAYAV010000318.1 GCA_012719195.1 Anaerolineae bacterium
GCGTGGCGACCAACGCGTTGGTGTTCACGGTACGCGCCCCCCGGAGCGCGCGGATCCGGCTGGAGACGGAGCTGCCGGCGGCACGGCAATTCGAGCGCACCGTGGCGCAGGCTCTGGCAGAGAACCACGTAGAACGCATGGGGCCATCGTTCTCGGCGGAGACGCTGCTGATGCATCGCGCTCTCCCCATGGAGGCGCTGCGACGGCACTGGGAGTGTGCGGACGATGGGGGCCCAGAACGGCCGCGCGACTACTACTACCTGCGGGTGCAGCAGCGCAACGGGCAGATGGCCTGGTCGAGCCCGGTCTGGGTGGAGGCGTAGCCGCAGCGGAAGAGGGTGGAGTTTCTCGGGGCCTACCACGGCCGGGGGTGGAGACCCTTCGCTACGCTCAGGGTGACGCGCGGGAGGCAGGTCGCCCCGCTCCGCACGGAGTGACGACATACGGTCAGATGGCAGGCGAGCCGAGAGGCAGTGCCGTGGCTCGGCGGCGCCCCTAGATGTGGTGCGGCACCTGGATGATGACCACGTCGGGGAAGGCGAGCAACCGGCGGCGGAGCAGGTTGGCCGTCTGGTTGTGCAGCGACTGCTCCGCCATGGAGCGAGGGATGAACTCGGGCACCACGACGGTGGTGATCATGTTCGGGAACTCCACCATATGCACGTGCTCGATGTACTGGATCAGCGGATCCAGGATGTCCCGGTACTGGTAGTGAATGAAGATTAGCTTGGCTTCATCGGTGAGCTCGGGGAAGCGGCGCCAGCGCTCCAGGATGTGACGTTGGCCCTCGGGGTTCTGACAGATGTTGACGACGCGGATGTCCTTGGTAAGCCGGTGGGCGTACTTGAGAGCGCGCAAGGTACCCCGGTGGACATCGGCGATGGGGATGATGACCACGTCGGCGACGTCGGTGAGAACGGTCTCGTCGACACCCAGGGTGGTCAGGCGCGCTGCCACCTCGCGGTAGTGCCGATTGATGCGCTGGAACAGCATCACCAGGGCAGGCACTGCCGCGACCACGATCCAGGCGCCGTCAAGGAACTTGGTGGCGATCAGGACTAAGAGCACCACAAAGGTGACAATGGCGCCCGTGCCGTTCACGATGCGCTTCCATTTCCAGCCGGCCTCATAGTGGATGGTGGTGGCGAGCGTCTCCACCTCCGTTCCGGGAGGGACCCGGCCGACCCGCCCCATGAGGCGGAACATGCCCGCCTGGGAGAGGGTGAAGCTGGCCATCACACCCAGGGCATAGAGTGGCAGCATGGAAATCTCATCGGCGCGAAAGACCAGGACGATCACCGAGGCCAGCACGGCGAGGGTCACGATCCCGGAGCTGAAGACCAGGCGGTCGCCTCGGTTCTGAAGCCATCGGGGCATGAAACCGTCCCGCGCCAGGAAGGCGCTGAGTCGGGGGAAGTCCTGGTATCCGGTATTGGCAGCCAGGAACAGGATGAGGGCGGTGAACACCTGCACCCAGTAGTAGAGAAAACCGCGCCCGGCGATGAGGTCCGTCATCTGCGAGAGCACGCTGTTCTCTGCGATCGGGACGATCCGCAGATGGGTGGCCAGGTAGGCGATGCCCAGGAAGAGCACCATAGCGATTACGCCCATGGCCACCATTGTCTGGGCGGCGTTACGCGACTCCGGGGGCTTGAAGGCCTGCACGCCGTCGCTGATTGCCTCGATGCCCGTGAGCGCCGTGCAGCCGGCGGCGAAGGCGCGCAGGATCAACCACACGTAGGCGAGGCCGGTCAGATCCGCAGCCGGCGCGATAACCTCTGGGTGTAGGTCCAGGGGGCTGGCGCCGAACCAACCGAAGTAGCGCGCCAGGCCCATGGAGACCACGACGAATACGCCTCCGACGAAGGCATAGGTGGGGAAGGCAAAGACGGTCCCGCTCTCGCGCAGGCCGCGCAGGTTGATCCAGGTGATGAGGACAATCACGGCCAGGGCGATGATCACCCGGTAATCGTGGAGGTCAGGAAAGGCCGAAGTCACGGCCCGCACCCCGGCCGATACCGAGACGGCCACCGTCAGAACGTAGTCCGAGAGGATGGCGCCGGCGGCCACCAGGGATGGTGTTACGCCCAGGTTGTCCTTGGCGACGAAGTAAGCCCCACCGCCGCGCGGGTAATGCATGATCGTCTGTATGTAGCTGAAAACGACAATGGTGACGAGGACGGCGATGCCGATGGCGATCGGCCAAGTCACGCCCAGCGCTCCGCTTCCCAGGACGATCAGGATGCTCATGATCGCTTCGGTGGCGTAGGCGTTACTGCTGATCGGGTCGGACGCGAAGATGGCCAGGCCCCGGAGCTTGTCGAGGCGCTCGTGCTTCTCGGCGGAAAGGGGGAAGGGCCTCCCGATCAGGAAGCGCTTCACTTGATTCCAGGTCATCCGGTGTCCTCAGAACGATTCCAGGCTGGGCCCGGTTTCTGGCCGGGCGGGCGGCTAGGCGATGTTGGTTGGCTGCGTCGCCGCGTCTTCCTCCGAGGATCTTGCCGCAGTCGGATGCCTGCCCGCCTGAGACGCGCGCCGACACGTGGGGGTGAGTGCGCCGTCCAGGTGGGGGTTCCGGCTTCGTTTCTGGGCGCGATCGCCCAGTCGCCACCAGGGAGATAGATGCTGTGACCGCCACATCA
>JAAYAV010000319.1 GCA_012719195.1 Anaerolineae bacterium
CGAGAAGGATGAGCGCCATCAGACGCTGGTAGCCTCCGGGCCACTGCTGGACCGGCCAACCGAAGGCGTTGGCGTCCGGGATGTGGGAGCGGGGGAAGAGGGCGGCGGTGAGAGCGAGAAGCACCGCGGCCCCTAAGCAGGCATACCAAACCGTAGGAGTCTGCAGGAATCGCCAGAGCAGGCCCAGCGGATCGGCACCGGAAGACCCACCTCCGCCCGCGCCAAGACTACGCAGATGGTCCCGGGCGGTGCGGCTGAGGCGCGCCGTTCTACTCACGCTGCTGCGTCCGGCGCCGGTGGGCGCGACCAAGCGTCAGGGCCGCTTTCGAGACGAGGCCATAGAGCCGGTACAGCAGCGGAGAGGGCGCGTAGTCCCAGGCGCCCAGTCCGTCCCGGAACTGGCCTCCGAACCCAAGCTTGAAGCGAAGCACGCCCGCCATGTCATCGTCCGGGTCATCGGGAGACTCGGGAGCGCCCCAGAGATCGTAGGTGGAGCAGCCGCGCGCGCGTCCCCAGCGCATGGCTTCCCACTGGAGCAGGTAGGTGGGCATGTGGCTTCGACCCTCCTCCCCGGAGGCGCCGTGGAAGTACCAGCAGTTATGGCCGTAGGCGACGGCCACCAGCAAGGCCAGCAACTGGCCGTCCAGCTCGGCGGCCAGGACCACCCCCATGCCGGCGTCCATCAAGGAGCGCCAGAGGTGCTCGTAATAGGAGCGAGGACGGACGATGAAGCCGTCGCGTAGGGCGGTCTGGCGGTAGAGGTCAAAGGCGAGGTGCAGTTCGCCGGCGTCCAGCGGCCGGACCGAGACGCCCCGCCTCATCGCCAGGCGCACGTTGTAGCGTGTCTTGGGCTTCATCGCGGCGAGTAGGTCGTCTTCCGTTCCGGTGAGGGGCAGCTGCACTGTGTTCCGGAACTGCACCGCCTCTCCCGGCCGCCAGTCCCGAGCCTGTAGGGAGGCCCGGGCCCAGTGCACGTCGGCGTCCCAGAGCTCGGGATCGACCTTGAGCATGAGCCAGCGTTGTCGGCGGGCGAGGGGCTCGAGCCGGGCAAGGCTCTCAACGAGGCTATCGGGCCGGGGCTGGAGAAGGAGTGGCCCGCGCGGGACATAGGCAACCGTGAACGTGCGGCCGAGCCGACGGGTCAGGACTGCGGCATAGCCCAGCTCACCCGCGGAGCCGGTGATCCGGTAGCGCTGCGCCGTCCAGCCGTAGGCGGCCTTGAAGCGCAGCCAGGCGCTCGACTGCAGGAAGTGGGCGTTGGGCATCTCCGCCAGCAGTCCGTCCCAGCGGCTGTCGTCGGTGATGGCCTCGAGGCCGGCGACCGGCTCAGTCACGATGGCCACTCCGAAGGCGGTGTAGCAGGCGGTAGCCGGCGTAGACCACCGGATTGTAGACGTAGTCCCAGGCACCGGCGCGTCGCAGCACCTGCGCGCCGAAGCCGCGCTTGAATCGCCACACGCCCCACAGGCCGCCTCGGTCGGGCACCTCGCCCTCAAGGTAGGGCTCCGGGTCCAGCCCGACTTCGTCGGGGATGCCCCAAAGATCATAGAGTCGACAGCCTCGCGAACGGGCCCAGCGGATAGCTTCCCACTGCAAGGCGTAGTTGGGCATCAGGTGGCGCTGGCGGTCGGAGGAGGCGCCGTAGAGATAGGATGCCGTACCGGCGAAGGCGAAGACCATGATGGCGGCGAGGGGCTCGCCCTCGTACTCGGCCACGAGAAGCGTAGCCAGGCCCTGGGGCACGAAGAGGCGGTAGGCGGTGTTGTAGTAAGGAGCGGGGTGTACCCCGAAGCCGTCCCGCCGGCCGGTCTCATCTATGAGATCGGCGAAAGTGTTCAGATCGTCCTCGGCACCCGGCCGTACCGTGACGCCGCGGCGAGCGGCCAGACGAATGTTGTAGCGAGTCTTCGCCTTCATGCGGCCCAGGATGTCGTCCTCAGTGCCCTCCAAGTCGATTACGGCGGTGCTGCGCGGCTGCACGGTCTGGAAGGAAGGGCGTAAGCCCAGCTCGGTAAGCAGGGCCGATTCGGGCGCGGCATCGGACCAATACGGTTCCACCTTGAGGGTGAAGGCGCGCCGGGACCGGCAGAGGGCGTGCACTTCCTGCAGCAGCTCGCCCAGCCGCTCCCCCGTGGAGGGGGCGGGTCCGAGTGGTATGTAAGCCAAGGGACCCAGCGGTGTGGGGCGGAAGAGCACTTGCGCCAAGCCGGCCTCGCTGTTCACTCGCGCCGCTTGCCAGCCAAAGGACGACTTAAGCTCACCCCATTCCCAGGTCTGCAGGATGCTCGCCCAGGAGAGTCCCTCCAGCCGCTCGTTCCAGTGGGCGGGGGCGCTGCCGGTTGACCGGCGGTCACGGGCTATCATACAATCGCGCCGTCTGCGGAGCGCGGCCGGCGCGGGTATCCGAGCCAGAAGGCCTCGCTGAAGATGGTCGAGTGCAGCAACCGGTAGGCCGGTGGATCCACGTGGCTCAGCCGGCGCCGGTCGGTGAGGTAGCTGGAGAAGGCCCAGGCGAAGTACTCGCCGGCAGACTGCTGCGCCTCGGGGCAGTCTGCGTAGCCGGTGGCGTGGGAGGCTAGCAGGCGGTGGTGAAAGTCGTCCCAACCGGGTACGCCCGGCGGTTGGCTGCTGATCACCCGGTCGGACCGGAAGCGTGACCCCAGGTAGTGATCCACCAGCCGGGCGATGATAGTCAGGCCCGGCGCCGCATCGGCGACGAAAGTGGCAGCGCACAGCCGGGCGATCCCGCGTCGGGACTTGCCGGCGAAAGGGGTAGGTCCGGAGAGGTACTGGTCGGCCTCGTCCGAGAAGGCGACCAGCCCGTCATGAGCGTCGGCCAACTCGGCCAGGCAGGGCCCGGGCAGCGCCGCCAGGAAGCTCTCCAAGCGGCGGGCCAGCCTCCAGCTCAGGGCCGCAGCGGCCGATTCACCCTGGTAGATCACCTTGGCCTGCATGTAGGCGAGCAGGGCGGGACCTGCGGGCGGGCCGGGGTTATGCATGGATCGAATCATATCGAAGGAGCATAGGGGATGAGTTTCTTCCGTTTTCTGTTTGGGTTGGCGCTGGGCGTGGGAGCCGGATACCTGGCCGGCAGGCTGTTGGCGCCGGCATCCGCCGGAGACCTGCAGGACCAGCTACGTGCTCGCTATCACAGCATAAGGGACGAAGCAGAGCAAGCCGCCGACGAGACGAGACGCGAACTCGAAGGCCGCTACGACACCGCCAAGCGGACCGGCTCCTTCAGCTTCTAGCCGGCTAGGGCTGGATGCCCCGAAGCTCGTAGGCGGTGGGCAGTGCGCCGGCCGTGAGGCCGCATATCATCACAGCCGCCGTAGACTGGCCGTTGAGGGCCCAACTCCCTGAGTTGCCTTGCTCCAGCGGTAGGCTCCGGTACCGGGAGGGATCGGCGGCATCGAGCGCCAGTGCAGCGATTGACTGTGGTTGCGGTGCCCACAACGAAAGTGGCCGGAAGCCGTCCCTCTGCCAGCGAAGGTAGGGCTGGACGACGCCTGTCTTCGCTTCCACCACTTCGACCCGGTTGACGGCGAAGCCGGTGGCCTCAATAGCGTCGTCGGTGAGGTAGCCGAACCGGACGAGCACCTCCCTCCCGGCGTACTGGCGGAGATCCACCTCCTCTTGGCGCCATTCCTCCGAAGCTCCGGTGTAGCCCACGCCCGGGCTGTTGCCGAAGGGATCCTTGGTCGTCATCCCAGGCGCCCGCAGCCATTCCCAGGTGGCGCCTTGTTTGGAGGAGA
>JAAYAV010000320.1 GCA_012719195.1 Anaerolineae bacterium
CCCACCGATACCTGGTGGCAGACCATCGTCAGCCCCGGCGGGAGCGAGCGCACCGGCTACCCCACTCAGAAGCCTATTGCCCTGCTGGAGCGCATCGTCCGCGTCCACTCCGACCCGGACGACGTGGTGCTGGACTTCTTCGCCGGCAGCGGTACCGCCGGCGAGGCGGCTGCGCGACATGGGCGCCGGTTCCTGCTGGTGGACAGCAACCCGGAGGCGGTGCACACCATGGAGCAGAGGCTCGCCGCCTGGCACCCGGCGGTGATCAACCGGTCGTAACCGCTTCCCTGGCGCCGAGCGCCTGTGCCATTCCGGGCGCCCCACCGCGCCTTCTGCATCATTCGAGGCGCCTCCTCCGTCATTCCGAGCGAGTTCACGGCTTCGCTGTGAACGAAGCGAGGACTCTACCCCCCGATCCAACAGCCGCTTCCTCGCCAGGCCTCGGCATGACACGGGCCGGGGCACGACCGCTACCCTCGAGCGCCCTGGAAGCGCGCCGGCGGCGCTCTTCCGGCCGCAGTGGTAAGAAAGGCCACCATGGTCTATAGTGTGGCAGCAGATCAGGCCAGCCCGTGTATTTGACGCTGACCATCAAGGGGGAGGTAAGAAGATGAGCTCGAGCCGCCGTCTAGTAGGGGTCGCCTCAGAGACCTACGTCTACGCCGAGATAGACCCCGAGGATCTCCAGAAGAGCGCCTCCAACATCATGCAGAGACTGGCGGGGTTTCGCAGCTACACCTATCTGCATCCCTTCCAGGATGTAGACCCGGCGGACGCCCCCGAGGACATCCGCCAGAAGCATGAAGGCGGAACCCTGACGCGCCAGTTCCCCACCGACGAGGAGCTTCGGGAGGAAGAGGGCGACGAAGATCCCATCGATCTGCGCTTCGGCGAGGGCGCGCCGGCTACCGCGGGGATGGCGCTGTGCCGCCTATACTCCACCACGTACGTCTCGCTGGATGTTCCCGCCGAGGAAGTGGAGAAGTCGTGGCTCACCCTGCGCGGGCTGCTGCCCACGCCCTATGCCGTCTCCGTGGCGCAGCCCGACGTCGAGGTCCTACCCCAGAACAACGCACCTGAGGACGTCCAACTCTGGGTCCTCTACGGTGGAGTGGACCGGGTGGTGGTGCCCCTCTGGCCCGAGGAGTACATCGAGGAGCCCGAGCGGGTCATGGCCTGGAAGGACTACCCCGGCCGCGCCGACACCTCGCAGCCGCTGAGCGGCCCCTACATCAAGGTGGTGGCAGTCCACCCCGAGCACACCCGTGGGATGCTCTGCCGCATGTGGCATCAGCGCCGCGACGAGACTTCCGGCATCGGTACCGTCCACGGCAAGTACCCGGTGGACGTGGCCGTCTCCGTGCCCACCGAGAAGCGCACCCCGCACATCCACTCGTTCTCGTCCGTGGAAGCGCGGGATTGGCGGCCCGGCCTGGTGTTCTACACGAAGACCGATGAAGACGGTTGCCCTCTGTCCTACCTGGGTGACCGCCTGGAGCAGTACGCCGTTCCCAAGCAATGGGTGTCGGAGAAGGTCTGGCGTGGCTGGCTGGAGAAGAAGCAGAGTTAGCCCAGGCCACAGCCGCCGCTACCTCCCGCCCGCCACCGCCCGTCGCACCACGCCGGAGGGGCATCGCTAGTGGCGGGGGGCAACGGCTCGGCGGCCCTGGAGCGAATCGCCCTCGTGGCGCCCTACGACTACGCCTACCGGGGCGGTGTCAACACGCACATCAACAGCCTGGCGCGCACGTACGAGGAGTTCGGCCTCTACGTACGCGTCATCGCTGCCTGCTCCGAGACGGACAACCCGCCGGAACTGCTGATCAACGCTTCCGCCAGCACCCTCCCCTTCCAGTACAGCGGCAGCACCGCCTACGTCAGCCTCTCGGCTCGCGCCTACGGCCGCATCCGGGACGTGCTCAAGCGGGAAGCCTTCGACGTGGTGCACCTTCACGAACCGCTGACGCCGGCAATTCCCTTCCTGGCCCTGCTCCACTCCCAGGTGCTAAACGTGGGGACCTTTCACTCCTATCGCGACTCCCGCTTCAGCCTCTACCAGGCAGCCCGCGCCCTGAAGCCGCTCATGGACAAGCTCGACGGCCGGGTGGCGGTAAGCCCTGCCGCCAAGGAGTACGTGTCGCGCTACTTCCCGGGCGACTACGTCGTGATCCCCAACGGTATCAACTACGAGTACCTTTCCGCCCCCGGTGTTCCGCCCATCCAGCGCTTCTCCGACGGCCGCCCCTCCATCCTGTTCGTGGGCCGGCTCGACAAGCGCAAGGGGTTCAAGTACCTGATGGAAGCCTTCGAGACCGTCAAGCGCGCCGTGCCCGAGGTGCGCCTCATCGCCGTGGGCGGGTTCACCGCCGAGGAAGCGAAGGAGTTCGCGGAGTTCGCCGCCGAGCATCGCCTGCCCGACGTGCACCTGGTGGGGCGCGTCTCCGATGATGACCTCCGCTCGTTCTACCACACCTGCGACGTGGTGTGCGTACCCTCGACCGGCTTCGAGTCCTTCGGTTACATCCTCATCGAGGGTATGGCAGCCGGGAAGCCGGTGGTCGCGTCCGACATCGCCGGGTACCGCTTCGTCCTGCAGCACGAACGGCAAGGACTGCTAGTGCCGCCGAAAAGCCCGTCCGCCATCGCCGAATCTCTCATCCGCCTGTTGCGCCATCCGGGCGAGCGACGGGCCATGGGCCGGGCCGGCCGCCAGCGCGCCGCCGAGTTCGCTTGGACCCGCGTGGCCCGCACCCTGCTCGACTACTATGAAGAGCTCAATCACCGGCAACGAAAGCGAGAACCCGCATGGTATCTGACCGACTGAGACGCATCTTCGCCCCCTTGCTGGCTAAGGTCGCCGGGGTGCTCGACGCCCTGGGCCTGACACCCAACGCCCTGACCATCATCGGCCTGGTCCTCAACCTGGCCGTGGCCGCCGTCCTCGCCACCGGCCACCTGCGCGTGGGCGGGGCGCTGGTCCTGGTCGCCAGCCTCTTCGACGG
>JAAYAV010000321.1 GCA_012719195.1 Anaerolineae bacterium
CACGCTCCGTCTGCTGCAGCGCGCCCTGTCCGACGTCCGTGCCGGCGATGTGGTTGCCCTTTGCGGCAGTTCCGCCCCCGGCCTCCCCGAGGGCGCCGTGGTCAGGTTGCTGGAAGCGGCGGCGGACCGGGGAGCGGCGGTCTGGATCGACACCTCGGGCGCGCCGCTTAGGCGCTGCCTGGAGCTGCGACCGCAGGCGGTCAAGGTCAACGCGGCGGAGCTGGAGGCGGCCATCGGGCGCCCGATTGGCAGTCCCGATGCGGCTGCTACGGCCGTCCAAGAGGTCCTCGGGATGGGAGTCCGGCTCGTCTGTGTCACTTTGGGCCGAACCGGTTTGGTCCTGGGGACCGATCGTGAGGTCGCGTTCGCCCCCGCGCCGCCGCTTGAGGCGGTCAGCGCGGTGGGCAGCGGCGATGCGGCACTGGCGGCCCTACTCGCCGGCGCCGGCGACTCCGATCTAGCGGTGGCCGACTTAGCAGCGCTGGCAGCGGCAGCGGGAGCCGCCAATGCCCTCAACCTCGTACCTGGAAGTCTGGACCGCTCGCAGTTCGAGCTTCTGCTCGCCCGCGTCAGGCCGTCAGTGCAGTTCCGCTAGTACCGGGCGCGCCGGAATCCGTGACTTGCCCGCCTTGGCACAAGCTGCTAGACTTTCGCAGGTGCGCATAGGCTACTAATGCCAATACCCAGTCGCGCGGGGGTCTCTCTGTCAGTGGAAGCACAAACGTCCCATAGCCAAGACGTATCGCCGGTGGATCTCGCAACCCTACAGCCCGGCGAAGAAGTCACGGGTCGGGTAGTCAAGATCTCGAAGATCGGGGCGATCATCAACGTGGGCGGGTATCCTGCCCTCTTGCACGTCTCCGAATTCACCGGCCCGAGAGCCGCCCGCGGTCCCAGGCTAGAGGAGGGTGACGAGGCTACGGTCTGGATCAGCGACATCGATCGAGAGCGCAAGCGCCTCCTGGTCACTCGCAATAGGCCACCCAGCAACCCCATTGCCTCGCTACAAGTCGGTTCTACCGTCACCGGCAAGATCGTCCGCCTCACCAAGTTCGGTGCCTTCGTGGACATCAGTGCCGAGAAGGACGGCCTCATCCACATCAGCGAGCTGGCTCACAGCCGCGTGGAAGAACCGTCGGACGTGGTTCAGGTCGGGGAAGAGGTCGAGGTTAAGGTCCTGGCCGTAGACCAGGAGAAGGGCCAGGTCAGCCTGAGCCTGAAGGCGACCACTCCCGAGCCGGCTACCCGATTCCAGTCCGCTTCACGTGATGACAAGCCGGTCCTGACCCCGATGGAGGCGGCCTGGAAGGAGGCCTTCTCGGATGAGGACCCGAGCCGGCGCAGCCGCCCGCCCAAGCGAAAGCGACGCCAGCGAGAGCGCGGCATGCCCAAGGGCGAGGAGCGCGACGACCTGTTCCTTCGCACCCTGCGCTACCGCAGCTAACAGCCGCCGGCGCACCAACGGCTAGAACACCAACAACGGCGCCTCTTCTACAAGAGGCGCCGTTTCTGTTCCTCTGCTAGTCGCGGACGCGACGCCCGCTACGACTCACCCGCCTGGTTCAGCGCGCGGACCGCCGACAGCGCTCTGGCCAAGTCCTCAGCCCCGAATGGTTTGGGAAGGACGGGCTGGCCGGCCATGCGGAGGAAGTCCTCCGTCTCGGGACTGGCAGTGTCGCCCGTGACGAACACGACCCGCCCCGCCTGATCCGGATGCTCGTTCTTCATGCGCTCCCAGAGTGCTGGGCCGCTCAGGCCGGGCATGCGGAGATCCGAGATGATCACGTCGTACCGGTTGGCCCGGAGTCTGTCTAGCGCTGCCAGCCCACCGGATACTACATCCACCAGGCAGCCCATCTTGGTCAGCAACCGGTTGAGCACCGCCGCCACGGCAGCCTCATCCTCGACCGCCAGCACTCGCGTGCCGGCCGCTACTTCCGTGAGCGGCGCTTCCGGCACCTCTACGGCGAGGGGCTCCGCCTGCACCGGGACCTCAATCAGGAAAGTGGCGCCTGCTCCGGGGATGCTCTCCACCCAGATCCGTCCACCGTGGGAACTGACGATGCCGTAGCAAATGGAGAGACCGAGGCCGGTGCCCACCCCCACCTCCTTGGTGGTGAAGAACGGGTCGAAGATGCGACCGGCCACGTCTGGCCCTATGCCGGGGCCGTCATCAGCGATGGTCGCGCGGATGATGCCCGGCCGGGGAACGCCGGTGGAGATTCGGATGATACCGCGATCGCGCACGCTGCGGATGGCCTGATGAGCGTTCATGATGATGTTGAGGAAGACCTGCTGCATCTGCGAGTTGTCCACAGCGGTGAAGGGAAGGTTGGGATCCAACTCAGTCTCCACCGTGACGTTATCCACCCGCAGCTGGTAAGCCTGAATCTCTACTGTCTGTCGGATGATGTCGTTGATGCTCACCATGCGGCGCTCACTCTTCTGACGACGAGCGAAGGTGAGTAGATTCCGCACGATGTGCCGCGAGCGTTCGGCGGAGCGCAGGATGTTGTCCAGGTCCTCCAGCGCCTGTTCATTGGTCGAGTCGGCACGCAGCAGCTCAGCGTACCCGATGACGGCGGTCAGTGGGTTGTTGAGCTCATGAGCCACTCCGCTCACCAACTCGCCGACGGCGGACAGCTTTTCTGCCTGAACCAACTGATCCTGCATTTCCTGCAGCTTGCGCATCTCCGCCCGCAGGTGGTCATAAAGGTCGGCGTTCTCCATACTCACGCCGATCTGGCCCGCGAGAGTGGAGAAGATCTCCAGGTCTTCGCGGCTGAAGAGCGCATCCTTGCGCTTCTGGCCCAGAATCACTAGGCCGCGAAGGATCCCCTTGACCATCACCGGCGCCCAGAGCGCCACACGATCGTCCTCCAGGAGGCGGCGCTCCAAAGGGGTCAGCGCTCCGGTCGACAGGCGCATCTGCAGTCCCTCGCGCGTGAGCGGCTGACCATAGCGCACCAGCATGCTGGCCAACGCGCCGTCCACTGGTAGCCGGCCTCCGCCTTCCAGCGCCGACGCCAGACCACCTCGGCTTGCCTCCAGGCAGAGTGTCCCATCGTCCGCCCTATTTCCGAGTAGCGCGGAACCCGCTAAGTTCATGCGGTTGCAGAGTGTCCCCACCACTAGCGCACCGAGTTCGTCGTGACCGACTGCCTGCGCCAGATCGCGCGACATCTCGGAAACGATGGACTGGTAGTCGTAGGCCTGACCGTAGAACGCGTTGTGTACCAGCCGCCTCGACCCGCTGATGACAGGGACGTTGGCGGCCGCCAAGACTACGGCACCGAGCACCATCCCGCTCACCAGCGCCGCCTCGCCCCCGGTGGGCCAGATCGCCTTGACGAACCAGACTGCCCCCAGAAGCGCGGACACGAAGAAGGCGCTGCTCAGGACCGCCGAGGATATCGGGGGCAACACCGACTCCAGGCCCCAGAAGCGCCGCCGGGTGAGGGAGAAGCCGTGGTAGAGCGGCAGGAAGATGAGGAAAAGGATTGTGACCTCGGCAGACACGATGCCCCGGCCGAGTACGAGGCGTGGAACCAGGTAGAGACCGACAACGGGCAGCACGGAGATGATCAGGCCCAGGAGGGAGATGCGGGTCGCTGCCCGCGCCCCGGCATCGAGAGTGCGCC
>JAAYAV010000322.1 GCA_012719195.1 Anaerolineae bacterium
CCGAGGCGCACGAGCGTGCTGAGGGCGTGGGTGGCAAGGCGGAGCGTCCCCTCCACTGCCAGCAGCAGGGCGATCAGCACCAGCAGGCGCGCGCCGAGAGAGGGGCTGGAGGAGACGGGGTCTATCAGGAGCAGCGTTCCGGCGATCAGAGCGAAGGCGAGCGCCGTGGCGGCCGAGCGCACCCGGGCCCGCTGCTCTCCCCGCCAGCGATAGGCGGTTAACCCCACTTCCAGCGGCGCGAACCCCAGTGCCAGCCAGCCGGCCAGGCCGGTGACGGAGGCCTGCTGTCGGGGCACGGCGTTGCCGTCGGCGCCCAGCATCAGCGCCGCCAGCCCTACGGCGATCACCCCCACCGGCAGCCAGCGCCATTGGCTGCGGGCCTCGCCGCTCAGCAGGCGGATCGCCCCGATCAGGGCAAGGACCAGCACCGCCGCGGTGGCAGGCGACAGGGCGCCTCGTAGTGCGGGAGTGGCCGCCAACTGCTCGCCGGCGGCCACGGCCAGCACCGCCGCCAAAGCACACGAGGCGACCAACAGGAACCAGCCGGTGAGGAAGCCGACTACGCCCTCCGTCACCTCGTGCACGAGCACGTGCGTCCCGCCGGAGGGGTCGGCGCTGCCCCCCAGGAGTTCGAGGGCGCTCAGGGCCGTGAGGACGACGAAGGCGGCTGCCAGAGCCGCCGAAAGCAGGCCGGTCGCGAGTGGAACCGGGCCGAACAACAGACCACCAGCGACAGCCAGGCCCAGGCTCAGGCCGGCGGCCACGGCCACCACCGCCGAGCCCCCCGGCATGAGCCGTTCGTCCCCTCGGTACAGGCTCATGTCACCCTCGCCCCTCCCGGAGCAACTTGCCCCGGGCCCACTCGCCCAGCACCACCAGCACCGAGCCGGGGTCCAGCATCATGTTGGTGTAGGCGGCGTTGGCCATGGGGCAGGCACACTCGCGGGCCCGGATGCTCCGGCGGAGGGCCTGCGCCTCGTAACCGAACCAGATGGGCCGCAGGTCGTAACCGGTCCGGCGGAGGTTGCCGATGGGCTCGGCGCGGGTGCAGCAGGTCCACACATCGCCGTCGGGAGCGATGTGGCCGCTGGCCCAGCCGGCATAGCAGGGAATGACCTGTCGCTGCTCCTCCACGATCTGCGCCGCCAGCCGATAGTAGCGACGGCGAAAGGCATGGGTGACGGCGGCAAACCCCACCGGTGCCGGGCTCGCCCTATCGTCCAGCAGGTGGTCTACCGCCTGGCGGTACTCGGCCGGCGTCGGGCTGATGTCGCAGTCCAGAGTGTCCAGTTCGCGGCGCTGCTCGGCGATCTCGGTGATGTAGCTGTCCGGCTCCAGTTCAAGCAGGCCGGCGCGCACTTCGGGAAGGCGGTGAACGTTGAAGCGGGACACGACGGTGTGGATGCTGAGAGTGAGGTTGGGGCGGCGCAGCGTTTTGAGCCCCTGCCATGTCGCCGTGGCCTTGGCCCAGTTGCCGGGCACGCCGCGGATCTCGTCGTGCTTCTCGCCCAGCTCGTCCAGGCTCAGGTTGATGCCCACGTTGCTGTCGGGGCAGGCAGCGGCGATGCGATCGCAGGCCTCCACCACTTGGTCGCCCAGCAGGCCGTTGGTGGGGATGGTGATGGCCAGGGGGCGGCAAGAGCCGTAGGCGGCGGCCACGATGTCGGGCAGATCGCGCCGCAGGAAGGGCTCGCCGCCGCTGAAGGTGAGGTAGCGTTGGCTGCGGC